>CAMTOX010000126.1 GCA_947074225.1 uncultured bacterium | reverse complement strand
CGTTGTGCGCTGTGATGACATTTTTTTTTTTCAAGCTGCCGACGGCATACGCGATTGCTGAATGTGACTGGAGTTCAGACGTGTGCTCTTCCTATCTCGCCGTTGTGGCAAAAAATAAGATTAATAATGTATCTTTGTTATTCATTTAAATGTTGTCATCTCATGTTTCATCGTTTCGAGAATGCGCATTGCAGTAATGCCATTCCTTCACAATTTCCAAATCCGTTCTACTCTGCCACATTGCCATTAGTGCGTGAGGCTGCGGCAGCATTGCAACAGTATGTGTGGGGTCATGCCGAGCTGTGCCAACTGCTGGCAGATGGGAAGATGCTGGGGGTGCTAGTGGTGCAGAATGAGAAGGGAGAGTTGGGCTATCTGACTGCCTATTCTGGAAGTCTGCCCAGAGGGGTGGGCGAGGGTTATTTTGTACCCTCCATATTCGATGCTTTAGACCCACAAGGGTGGTTTAAGGTGAAGGAGGCCCAGATAAGTGCTTTAAATGGAAAGATTGAGGCACTTGAAAAGAGTGCCGACTATGGCGAAGCATTAGAACGCGTGGCCACCATGCGTGAAGAGATAGCTGCCGAAGTGCGTGCCGGAAAGGCATGGCTAAAGAGCGAAAAGGAGCGTCGTGAAGCAGTGCGAAAGAGCGGTGTGAGCGAGAGTGAGGCGGCAGAGCTGTTGAAGGAGAGTCGGCACCAGAAGGGCGAACAGAGACGTAAGGAACAGCGCTTAAAGCAGGAACTGAACGGTTATGAGCAACAGCTGGAGGAGTTTAAAAATCGGTTGGCAGCGTGGCAACAACAACGTAAAGAGGAGTCGCAAGCGTTACAGCAGTGGCTCTTTAGCCAATATCGGGTGAGGAATGGCTTAGGAGAGGAGAAAGATTTGCTTACGCTCTTCTCTGAACTGGGGCAGAGTGTGCCTCCCGGTGGTGCGGGAGATTGTGCCGGGCCTAAGTTACTGCATGCTGCTTGGTGCATGGGTTATACTCCTATTGCTCTTGGCGAGTTTTGGTGGGGCAAAAGCGATGTGAATGCTATGCATGTGCAGGGACATTTTTATCCGTCGTGCGAGAGTAAGTGCCGACCAATTTTGAGCTATATGCTGCAAGGTGTGGAGGTGCAGAGCGAACGCGAAGCACAACAGCAGGAGTTGAGCGGTGAGCTAAGGGTGGTGTATGAAGACAACAGCCTCATGGTGGTGGATAAACCTTCAGGAATGCTCTCAGTGCCTGGAAGGCAGGAGGAACTAAATGTAGAGGAACTTTTGCAACAACAAGCCGGAGTGGGGAGTTTTAGAAAGGTTGCACATAGGTTAGATATGGATACGTCGGGGCTACTGGTGGTGGCGAAAAGCAATGCGGTGTTGGCACTTTTGCAACGGCAATTTGAGAGCAGACAGGTAAAGAAGGTTTATGTGGCACTGCTGCAAGGTGAGGTGTTGCAAGATAATGGCACTATAACATTGCCCTTATGCGCAAATATTGAGGAGCGTCCGCGGCAAATGGTGAGCTATGAAATGGGTAAGGATGCAGTGACTAACTATGAGGTGTTGGAACGACAGGGTGAGAGAACACGGGTACGCTTTATGCCACAAACCGGACGCACGCATCAGCTACGTGTGCATGCAGCACATGCCTTAGGGCTTAATGCTCCCATTTGTGGCGATAGACTCTATGGCAATGCACAGGGTAGACTCTGCTTACATGCCGCAGAATTACAGTTTATACATCCCATTAGCGGTGAAATAATAGCGCTACAATCGGGTTGTGTGTTTTAAAGATATGTGCGGATAGAAAGGCTTTAAATTTAACATTTTGGAGCGTTGAGATATTGTGCAAATGGTTTGATAGAGTCATCTATTTTAACTATTTTTGCACTCCAAGTAAGAAATCGGAATAATATTTACCCATTAAATAATACCATTGAATATGAAAGTTTTAGTGATAGGATCGGGCGGTAGAGAGCATGCTATAGTAGATGCGTTGAGTCGTTCTGAGAAAGTATCGAAGATAATAGCTGCTCCGGGCAATGCCGGTATGGCAGAGCTTGCAGTGTGTGAGTCAATCAAAGATACCGATGTGGATAGATTGTTGAGTTATGCCAAGAACGAAAGGGTGGATTTAACGGTGGTAGGTCCTGAGGCCTCTTTAGCCTTAGGGATTGTCGATAAGTTTGAAGAGGCAGGAATGCTTATTTTCGGACCTTCAAAAGCCGCAGCACAGATAGAGTCGAGCAAGGAGTTTGCAAAAGATTTAATGCAAAAATATAATATCCCTACTGCTGCTTACGCAGTATTTAGCGATTATGAAGAGGCATTGATGTATGTGGCAAAACAGGGCGCACCCATAGTGTTGAAATATGATGGTTTGGCAGCTGGTAAAGGTGTGGTAGTGGCTCAAGATATGGTAGAGGCTACCGATGCGTTAAAAGATATGCTATTGGACGATAAATACGGACATGGTAAAGTGGTGGTTGAGGAGTGCATGGTGGGCCCAGAGTTCTCTTTTATGTGCTTTGTGAGTGGTGAAGCGGTATACCCCATGGTGGTGGCGCAAGATCACAAACGTGCTTACGATGGCGACAAGGGTCCTAATACCGGAGGTATGGGTGCTTATACCGAATTACCTTTTATTACCGAAGAAGATAAAGCCTATGCACTAAATGAGATTATGATTCCTATGGCGAAAGCGATGGTGAAAGAGGGATGCCCCTTTAAAGGCGTTCTTTATGGTGGCTTAATGAAAACTGCTCAGGGCATTAAGGTGATAGAGTTTAATGCTCGTTTTGGCGATCCGGAGACCGAAGTGGTATTGCCACGTCTAACCTCGGACATAGCAGAACTCTTTAGTGCTATTGCCAAAGGTGAGACTCCTATTATAGAGTGGGACAACCGTGCTTCTTTAGGTGTGGTGTTGGCCTCTTTAGGCTATCCGGGCGACTATACTAAGGGAGCAACAATAGAGAACTTAGAAGCGGTAGATGCTAAGGTTTACCATATGGGTACCACTATTCACGAAGGCAAATATGTGACTAATGGCGGACGTGTACTCTTTATAACCGCCCTTGCCGATACCCTTCAGGAGGCTCAAGCAAAAGTAAGTGCCGAGATTAAGAAGATAGAGTGCAATAACCTATTTCATAGAAACGACATAGGTTGGCAAGCAATAGATTTTATAGAGTCGGAGAAATAACTATATAAACAAAAATATGGAACTAATATCAGGAAAAGCTCTTTCGGCGGCTCGCAAAGCCGAGATGGCCAAAGAGGTAGAGCAATATAAAGCTCAATATGGACGCGCTCCACAACTCACCGTAGTGTTGGTGGGCGAAGATCCGGGTAGTGTGTCGTACGTAACAGGAAAAGCTAAGGCCGCAGCAGAGGTTGGAATAGATAATGTTACTTTGCGTAAACCTGCCGAGACAACAGAGGCAGAACTTTTGGCATTGATAGATTCATTAAATAACGATGATACTGTAGACGGTATATTGGTACAGTTGCCATTGCCAAAACATATGGATTCTGATAAAGTGATTGCTGCTATACGTCACGATAAAGATGTCGATGGTTTTCACCCTGCCAATGTAGCAAACTTGTGGTTGAAACAACCTTGTGTGTTACCATGTACTCCAAAAGGTATTATTCAGATGTTGAAGAGTGCCAATATAGAGATTTCAGGCAAACGTGCCGTTGTAATAGGTCGTAGCACTATTGTAGGTTTACCAGTTAGTAAGTTGCTATTGGATGAGAATGCTACTGTTACCATAGCGCATAGCCGTACAAAAGATTTAGCTGCCGTATGTCGCGAAGCCGATATCTTAGTTGTTGCTATCGGACGTCCGAAGTTTGTTACAGCCGATATGGTTAAGCCTGGTGCCGCAGTAATAGATGTGGGTGTGAATCGCGACCCTGAGACCGGTAAGTTATGTGGTGATGTAGATTTTGAAGCTTGTGCACCATTAAGTAGTCATATCACTCCTGTGCCAGGCGGTGTAGGTCCGATGACTATTACCTGTTTAATGGAGAATACTTTAGAGTGTTATCTACGTAAAATGAAGGGATAAGATAGGGTGTCTCTATTTTATATAAAAAGAGCAGTGCTTTAGTGTCACTGCTCTTTTTGTTTTTATGTTGTTGTCTATTATCCACAATGGAAATAGCGATTTACCAACTCCATCATTAAATGTGGGTTCTTCTCTAATTCCTGACGTATATGTTCGTCGTTAAAAGATTTGAGCTGTTTTATTAAGTCGTCAATGAGTTGATGTGGGAATACTTCGTGGTTTTCATAGATAGCACGATTTGCTTGCAATGCCTCTGCCGATTCCCAACATGAGGTAGGCAATTGGTTAAGGCTTTCCATTTTCTCCTTATTCTCCGACTTGTGAATGTTTATATTCACATAGGTATCTTCTGCCAGTTGTAGTGCATTTTTCATTTCGAATCCATGACGTGCAGCCACACAAAGTCCTGCCATAAGTAGGTAAATATCGGCACTACCATCCGGGCAACGGAACTCTACGGTTTGTTTTTGTGAGTTGTCGGCTTTAGAAGGAGTTTCAAGAGGGTTAGCCATAGCTACCATGTCGTTCTTACCAGTCCAGCCTAAAGGTACGCGTACAAGTACAGAACGGTTGCGGTCGCCCCAACAAATGCTAGTAGGTGCCTCTTGGTGAGGAACCAAACGGAAGTAAGAGGTAGGGTTGGTATTACCAAATGCGGTGAGTGAGGCTGCGCAAGTCATATAACCTGCAATGGCTCGTTTAGCAGTGTCGTTCAATACTCCGTTAGTAACATATTGGTTAATACCATCTTTTACAATACGGGTATGTACGTGCATGCCACTACCTGCTTTACCAGCGGTAATCTTAGGAGCAAAGGTAACATCGAGTCCATAGCGGTAGGCAAGTTTACGTATAATCCATTTTGCTATGATAAGTTGGTCGGCTGCTGCTTCAACATCAGTCACCAAAAACTCTATTTCGTTCTGTTCGTAGATTTTATCGTTAAGTGTGAAGTTACCCACTTCCGAGTGTCCATACTTAATCATACCGCCAGCTTTGGCAATATAAAGCATGCAGTCGCGACGTAGTTGCTCAAATTTAGCAAAAGGCGACGACTCATGGTATCCGCGTTGGTCTGGAATGGGGTATAGCATTTCGCGATTCCCAATAACATAATATTCTAATTCTCCCATGGTTTGGTACTCCATGCCGGTAACTTCGTGGAACACCTTAGCAGCCTTGTGTAATATTTGCTCGGGTGAGTTTTCCATAGGTTCACCATCTTTGTTGAAGAATGAACAGAGAAACGAAAGTGTAGGAATCTCGTTAAAAGGGTCGATAAATGCGGTAGCAAAGCGTGGGATAACATAAAGGTCGCTTGAGCCGGCATGCATAAAGTTAGGGAATAGACTAGAACCATCTACGCGTTCGCCAGTAGATAGAATCTGTTCCAAATATTCCATATTAGGAATAATGAAGTTTAAAGTTTTAAGTTTACCATCGCCACCAACATAGCGGAAGTCCACCATGCGAATGTCGTGTGCCGCAGCATATTCCAATATGTCGGCCTTGGTAAGTGCTTTAGTAGGCTTGTTAAAATAGGCCTCTAAAGGATTCAGTGCTGTTAAAGTTTGATTTGGCATTGTATATAGTATTTTTGGTTAAGCTCTTTAATTGTAGAGTACAAACTCATAAAGAGGGTGTCAAAGATAAACAAACTTCTGATTTGTTATTACTTTTATTTGCAGAATGCTAATCAAAGATTCTTCAAAATTGTAAATTAATGTATAAATATGCGCTGTGTTCTATTTATTATAATAGCTTTAAGTTGTTGATTCTTACAGAGAACGTAGCGAATGTTATTAGTACTACTATGAACCTTTTCTTATGATATAGCATGCGTTGTTCTATATTTCCACTCTGTTGTTAACCATTTATGGGTTGATGAAATGGCTCGTTATATTCTCCTTATTTGTTCATCAATAACTTTGTTTAGCCTCTTTTTATGAGATTAGCTGTTGCTTTTCGAAAAATATTATAGGTCATTGTCTGATTACGCCAGTCGCTGCGTGCATCCTTAGATCGGAAGAGCGTCGTGTCGGGAAAGAGTGTAGGCTATAGTGTAGTTCTGGGTGGTCGTGCGCGCATTAAAGTAAACGTTGATCGGACTGGTGGCGATGTCTCAGCCCTATCC
>CAMTOX010000125.1 GCA_947074225.1 uncultured bacterium | reverse complement strand
TCTTTTCTCCTCTAGACACGCCGACCCCCCAGATCTACCCTATAGCCTACCCTCTTTCCCTACACGACGCTCTTCCGATCTGAAAAATGCTATGGCAAAACAGCATAAATACACAGTTTAAAGGCGAATCGTTTTATATTAATGACATTCATATCGACGATAGTGGGGAGATGTCAATTGTATTGAATTCTAAAACAAGAGATAAAACCGATCAAGTAAGCAATCAAGAGATCATGTTTATTATAGCTAACTCCGATGATTTAATTGGTGAAATCATCGATTTTACCGATTATAACATCACCTCGGCTAAATCACTACTAAAAAGTGATGGCAATTACATGCTTGCTGCATATGGCCAAGAAATTGATATTGAAGGTTTTAAAGGATGTTTCTATACCGAATTTAACACAGAAGAGCATGCTTTTGGTGATATATCAAGAGAGTCGTTTGGCGATGTTGTAGAGCGTAAACAAGGGATAAATGATAAGATGACACCCAAAATACTCTATTTAATAGAACGTCCTGATGGTAGCGTCACAGCATTGGGCGAGCTACAGAGTGCCATCTATATGATGACAAACAGCGGAAACTATTATGTGCACCATACAGGCGATATCTATATAAACCATTTTGGAGTGAATGGCGATTATGAATTCAACACTATACAAAAACAACAAACCGTTATGGTTCTGTACTACAAAGATAATTTCAACGACTATTGCGCCTCGTATAAAGCATGGCAAAGTCCCGAAGGTGAGATTATGTTGATGTATAACGACAACCCTAAAAACAGCTACGACAACTTTGTAAAGAAGATGGAATCGAGTACTTCAAAAAAGAACAATGGTCAAATAACAATGGTCAGTATTGATCAAAATAACAAAGTTAGTGGTAAAAGTTTGTTTCCCAATGAGTATCTATATATCATGAATTTCTTAGGAATAAACCATGGAAACGCCTATTGCTTGATGAATCATAAGAACTCTACCCTCAAGAAATTCACCATTTATGATGAGGGTTCCACTACCCATTTGAGCAACAACAGTATTAATGATGATGAAGAAGAAGAGGAGGATAATGAAGATGAGTTATAAATAACACTATTTACAATAAATAAAATAACATCATGAAAAAACTAAGTGTACTATTAGCCCTCCTCTTGTTATGCCAGATAAACAACAGTCAGGAGATTGTAACCTATAAAAAAAACGTCAAACCGGCTATGATTCCATCGGTTATTTCGAAAACCAATAGTGGACTCCCTATTTATATACAGGACAATAACGTTTTTAAAACAGCGTTTGCCTATCCGGTTATCAACAACGAAGTGGCCTTTAAAAAGTTGAGCTACAAAGGGTATAGTGGCGACAGTTATTACAACAAAGGCAATATGCTATATGGAGTTTACTCGTACGACGAAAAGAACGATGTATGTGGCATAGCCCTTGGCACCTGTAATTTAGAAGAGAACAAACCGGTATTTAGCTTTAAACGTATAAGCCAATACGATGGTAAATCGGTAAAAGTTAAATCGTGTATGTCGGGAAATGGTAAGCTTTTGGGTATATACAGTACCATTGTCGACAATAAAAACCGAGCAAATAACATTCACTTAATGGTTATCGACTTTAAAGGGAATATTGTATGGCAAAACAGCATGACTACCGATTTTAAAGGAGACTCCTATTATATTGATGATATTGCCGTGAACAACGAGGGTGAGTTATCGGTATTATTAAACTCAAAGAGTAAAGATAAAAAGGATAAGGTCAGCAATCAAGAGTTGTTGCTTGTGCTTGCTAACGACGAAGGGGTAGAGAAAGCTATTATAAACCTTCCAAACCACAATGTAACATCGGCTAAATCATTATTAAAGTCAGATGGCAACTACTTTGTATGCGCCTATGCAGAATCGGCCACGCTGGGCGATTTCGAAGGATGTATTTATACTACCTACAACAGCGAAGAGAATGAATTTGACGATATACATCAAGAGTCATTTGGCGATGTCGTAAATAGAGACCAGGTCATTAACCGTAAAATGATCCCTAAAATGCTCTATTTAATGGAACGCTTAGATGGAAGTGTCACAGCTTTGGGCGATTTGCAAAGTGTCTCCTTTGTCACTGTAAATAAAAACAGTTTCTACATGCTTTATGGTGGCGATATCTATATTAACCATTTCGGTGCCAATGGTGAATATGCTTTCAATACCATACAAAAGCAACAAATATTTCAAGTAAACGACTATAGAAAAGGGTTAAACGAGAATGGCGTGTCGTTTAAAGCTTGTCAAAACCCGCAAGGAGAGATCTTTATTTTGTATAATGACAATCCAAAAAATGAGTTTGATAACTTTGTTGCTAAAATGCAAGCTCTGATAACGACTAAAAACATTGGACGTATTTCGTTGGTAAAGATCGATGATAATAATGAAATGAGCGGCAGAAGTCTATTTCCCGATAGAGATCTTTTCATGAAAAATATGATGGATATTAACAATGGGAATATATACAGTGTTATAAATTACAAGAAATATGAGTTGTGTAAAATAGCACTATTCGACACTGAAGACGACAATATGTTAAGCACAAATCAACTTGAAGAGGAAGAAGAGGAGGATGAAGAATAAGATAAACCAATATTACCATAACAACAGATTATTAAATGATAAATAAAGTTACATCCATTGTCATTGCATTTTTATTAGGTTCAATGACTGTTTGTGCCTCTTCTCCATTACCATATAAGGCTGATATTACCGGAGAGATGCCCGAAACACTTCAGAATATTCTAAAACAGAAGAATAAAAAAATTAACTACGATGCCTATCTTCATCAACTACTCCTATTGGGCGATGTGATATATGGCTCTGAATTAAATACGTATGTCGACAATGTAGCCGATAAACTTCTAGCCGATAATTGGGATTTGCGTCAAGAGATCGAGATATACATAGTGCGCAATAATGCCGTTAATGCTATGATGTCTGAAAAAGGCATTATGCTTATCAATACCGGCTTGCTAGCTCAAATCAGCAATGAAGCAGAGTTGGCTTTTATCATGCTGCATGAGTTGTCACACTATACCCTAAAACATGGTTGGGATAAAAAGCATAAAGATAGCGATGTTAGCTTATCCAATTTCCTATTACGTCACAACCGCTCTCGCGAGCAGGAGTTAGAAGCCGATGCACATGCCATGAACATGTTATCATTGACATCGTACGACATTAACTGCTATGATGGTGTATTCGATGTTCTTCTTTATAACAACTCTCCATACGATGAGATTCCGTTTACACGCGAAATAGTAGAGGAATCGTTTTATCAATTCCCTGAAAACTACTTCCTCAATGATGTTGAGGCTATTGTTGTTCGCGACAATTATATCGACACCTTGTCTACTCACCCCAACATAGCGCGTCGTAGAGAAGAGTGCAGTACTATTGCATTATCAAACAAAGAAGAGGGCTATTACTTTCTTCAAGGTGAAGAGGCATTTAAACAGATGCAATACTTAGCACGCTGTATTTGCTTAAACAACGATATCATGATGCATAACTACGCTACAGCACTCTACAATAGCCATGTCATGTTACAAACTTACCCTACTGATTCGTATTTACAACTGATAAACGCATATTGTTATTATGGTATAGCCAAGCACAAAAGCGGTATGGGAATGTCGAATGTCATGACCAATTACAAGAAGGTAATGGGCGAAAAGCAGCAACTGAATTATTTCATTGGTAAACTTAGCAATAGAGAGATCACAACCTTAGCATTACGTAAATGCTTTGCATTGTATGAGCAAGATCCCAACAACTCGTTTATTGAGAACTTAAACAAAAACTTAATTGCCGATTTGGTACAAAAATACAACCTTACTTTCGACAAATTTACCAACTATGCTCAGGGAACCACTCCTAAATTAGATGAAGCTATAGAAGAAGTCGATACTACGTCGAACAATGGAAAGAGCAATAAATACAAAAACATCAACAAGGGAAAAAAGAGTGCCAAGTCAAATAAGAGCAATAAAAATCAGGTGGTAAACTTCATGTTGGTCGATTATGCCAATAACGAAAATATGCAATCTCTATTTGCCAAAACACCATCGAAAGAGGATTCTAAAGTACTCTCTATAGTCGAGCAACAGAGTAATTTTGATGATGCCGGAGTTTACATTTTGAAACCTTATGTTAATTTGGTGCATCTTAAAGACAAAAAACGGGTAGCAGGCAATGAAAAGTATGCACTTAAGAGTTGGGAAACGACACAGAAATCGGCAAAGAAATTAAAACTTAACATGCCTAACTACGATACCCAGAACGATCTAACCAATACTTCCAACTATGTTGCCAATGCCAAAATAAACGATTGGAGTTGCGACCTCTCCTATTCCATTTCAAACGACATGATACCTTTTGAAAGCTTTGGAATTGATAAATACATTGACACCAACAACAACTATATCATATTAACTTGCGTAGCAACCAATCGCGAGAAAATGACATTTGGCACTTGGTTCACCCGTGGTTCGTTTGTTAGCACCATTGCAACAATTGCATACCCATATGTGTTACCTGCCATGGTTGCCATAAACGCACTACCACTCACACATTCGGTAGTACTATTCTATTTAATTGATCCCATAACAGGAAAGACCGTCTATTCAAAAAAAGCCTCATACAACGATTTGCAAAGCAACGCATATATCGATGCTTTTATTTACGATTGTCTTTATCAAATAAAGAAAGGAGGTAAAAAATGAAACGTTACTTATTAATAGCACTACTTTCTATCGCATCGATAAATAGTTTTGCACAAAGCGGTTACATGGGTAAACATGTGATTATTCAACTCGATGCAAGCATTAAACCTTACTCTTTTTGGCTAAACTACTTCGATGACCATAAAATGGCTGATGCTTTTATCAATGCGCCATACTTTACATTGCGCCCTAAAATAGAGTATATTTTATGGAATAGAGGTACACTTGCCATCAATTACTCCTATAAATCAGGAGGAGCAGATTTCAATACTCATAAGCAACCCTCAATAACCTCAAGCTTCAATGTAAATAGTATTGGTATTGTTTATAAACAGTATTATCGAAAAAGAGCTCCTATGGGTGGGTATGTAGAGTTTCAATACACAAATAACATTGTAACAAGTGAGTTTAAAAATGTCGACCCCGGACTCCTTGATATATATAATTACAAAGAGACAACGACCTGTTACGACGCAGGATTGAGAATACAATTTGGTTATGACTACCTCTTTTGGAAAACCATGCGAGTGAGTTGGGGTATCTCATTTGGATTAGATTTCCTACCAGTTAAATATGCCATAAGCAGCGATTTTCCCACAGAAGAGGAGCCCAATGCATGGGCAAGCATCCATGTATTGCGCGACACTTGGTTTGGTATTAATATTGGCATAGGTATTCTTGCATTTTAACGCATTAATAACACATACAAAAAGTCCTGTTGAAATAGATTCAACAGGACTTTTTATATAATTAAAAAACAGTGTCTTTTTAACGAATAAACAACAACTCTCTGTATTTAGGGAGAGTCCACATTTCATCGTCTACAATTAATTCTAGTTTATCTACATGATAGCGAATCTCTTCCATCAATGGAATAATACGGTCATGATAAGCGATAGCCTTTTCACGTTCTTCTTCAATCTGATTAGCGCTCTTACGTGCTTCAATCATCTCATTCACTTTAGATACTATTACAGAAAGATGCGTAGCAATATCGCGAATAATACTCTTATCTTGTGCTGCCAAATGATCGCCCTCAGCGCCGAAAGCCTCTTTCATCTTAACCACATTATCTAAAAGAATTGACTGATAGCGGCTTGCCACCGGCACCACATGGTTCATCACCAAGTCGCCTAGTACACGTGCCTCAATCTGAACTTTTTTAGTGTACATCTCCCATTTCACCTCGCTACGCGACTGTAATTCTACTAAAGAAAGAACCTTAGTGCGGTTAAACATGTTCACTGTCTGTTCCGACATATAGCTATCGATAATCATAGGCACACTGGTTTCGCAGTTCAATCCACGTTTAGCAGCCTCTTCTTTCCACTCTTCGCTATAGCCATTGCCATCAAAACGAATAGGTTTACAGCTTTTAATATATTCTCTTACCACTGTAAAGATAGCGCGTTCTTTAGCCTCACCATT
>CAMTOX010000124.1 GCA_947074225.1 uncultured bacterium | reverse complement strand
GCCGGGCCCTATCCCATGTCATTTTCGTGTCTAAAACGGACCGCCTGAGACTCACTCTTAAGCCTACCCTCTTTCCCTGCCCGACGCCATTCAGATCTCTTTATTCCTTATTGCTTTATCATGTTTAGTCATATCAACACTATCAATAACTATCTCAGGATATTTATTTAGCTGTGCATTATTACAATATAAAGCCACTAACTCACGATAATATTCTATTGTAGATGCAGGACCTATACCACCAACTAAACCTATCTTTTTCATAGTATTTCACCTCATATCATATAAAATCCTCGAAAAACTCACCTCAATTCAACTACTTTAAGATAAGTTTTTTACGCAGCATATTATACCATTTTATTCCAAATCTCACAATTCATCTTGCTATTGGTGATTTAGGATGTTCTAACAGAATATATTTCATATTTTTTTGATTTAGAGTTTGTTACTTTCTCTATATACTTCTCTAAACAAAAAGAAGTTATAACCAGAAATAAGAGGATAAAGAAAAAAGAGACAATTTCACTTCAAAATAGAGAAGTAAAAATAAAATTTTGAAAGATCATTTCATGAGTAAAACGTGTTCTTTCTTGAATTTATAGCAGCTACATCTCCAAGGATTGAAAAAACTCATCATAAAGAGCGCAACATCATGCCACGACTAAATGACGAAAAGTTCATTCTCTGCGACCCAAACCCTTTTTAACTGAAATAAAACAACTAATAAACGACCTTTCTTAAGTCAATAAAGGTTAAGAAAATCATTTATTTAATTTATCTTTTCTATTTTTGCCAATCTATAATACAAAAATAGACTCAAAAAGAAAAATTATAATTTAACTGCTTATGAAAAGAAGATTACCAATCATCGTTATGTTCATGTTGCTCATTAGTATTGCATGTACAGCCACTATTCCTGCAGGATACTATCGCACTGCCGAAGACAAAACCAAAGAGGAGTTAAAAACTGCCCTACATAACATCTGCCAAAGAGCAGAGATGGTTAACTATGGCACCGGCTCAAACAGCACTTGGGAAGCTTTTTTCCAGCTCGATCAACTTACCGACGGTTCTGTATGGGACATCTACTCCAACACGCAGCGCTATTTCGATGCTACACAACCCATGTTCAACATCGCGGGAATGCATATCGACCAGGCGTTTCCAAAAGAAAACTGGGGCTCATTTCAAAATAGCGCTTGCAACGACCTACACAACCTCTACCCTGCCGATGGAGAAACCAATGTTACCAAAAACTACCATCCATTAGGTGTAGTAACAACTGCTACGTTCGATAATGGTGTAAGCAAATTTGGACGCAATAGCATTCCCAACTCCTCTTTTTATGCTTTTGAACCTGCCGATGAGTACAAGGGCGACTTTGCCAGAACATACCTCTACATGTCGGTCATGTACGAAAACTTTGAAACATTATGGAGTTCAGAAATGTTAGACAACAATAGCTATCCCACTTGGAAACCTTGGGCCATAAATCTTCTGCTACAATGGCACCGACAAGACCCTGTAAGTACCAAAGAGATAGTGCGTAACGATGGCATATACGCTATTCAAGGAAACAGAAATCCTTTTATTGATTACCCCGATCTTGTGGAACATATTTGGGGCACCGACACCACATCGGCATTTCCTTTTCCTACAGAGACTGCCACATTCCTAAATACACCACACCCTTTGGATAATATTGATTTTGGCGGGGTTAACTTAAACAACACACACCTATATACACTCAATATATCGGGAAGCAACTTCACCGACAGCCTATATATGGCACTCTCGCAAGGCAACCAAGGCTTCTCGCTCAGAAGTAGTGCTTTCTCGGCACAAGCAGTGCAAGCCGACACACTCTTAACGATTGAGTTACAAACCGCAACTACCGGCACACACCAAGACACGCTAGTACTATTTGGTGGTGGGCTCACAAGTAGCCTATATCTTCCCATTACAGCAATAGTTTCTAATGAATTTATCTCCCTGGGAACCAAACAGTGCAAATCAGACCAAGGCATTCTCTATTGGATGGAATATCCTAATGCATCTGAATATCTTGTTGATGTTTACCAAGGCGATACTTTATGTGGAGATCTATTCATCTATTACTACACCTGTCAGAACAATGGCGACAACAAAGCCATAGGAGTTTATAATGGCACTGCCGACACCATCAACCTTTCAAACTATACTTTAATGCGCCAAGTAGATGGTTCAGGCTCATTTGTAGACCCCATGACTCTATCGGGACTATTAGCACCACGTCAATGCTATATCGTTGCTAACGCTTTAGCGCAAAGCAGTGCTTTAACAACGCAAGCCGACTCACTAACAAACAGCACTACGAATGCTCTTTTAGATATTAATGGCAATGATGCCATAGCACTCTATCGTAACGGCATACTTATAGATTTAGTAGGGGTAATGGGTACCTCACAAAATTGGGGAGCCAATATTACCATGATTAGAGAAGAGGAGATTACTCACCCACAAGCCACCTTCCGTTGGAGCGAATGGCAAGTAGAGAATACCGGAAACTATGCCAACATAGCACAACACAACACCATTACGCACGAACGGTATAATATGGAGCAGAGTAAAGTAAGCGCCGGAACGAACACTTGGCTTTTAGTAGGAGATTTACACCCCGACGAATATTACACATGTAAAGTATTTGCTGTAGTTGGTAACGACACAATATCCGCTAATAATAGCACCCAGATTAAAACTGAAAACATGGCAGCCCCATTGGCTATTGATGCCACACATATCACAGCATCATCATTCTATGCTAACTGGGAAACAGTACCAGGAGCTTTGAGCTACCAACTCAGTGTTTTTACCCTTACCAACGGCGACTTAATAGAAGAACGCGAGGGCTTTGACGATGTGCTATCGACCGGTCGACCACTACCCGAAGGGTGGAACAGCAACTGCTATGGTACCTTTACCGAAGCTGAGAATGTTGGAGTAGATGCCCCGGCATTACGTCTTAGCAACACCGGAAACGTTATAGAATCTAAAACCTATCCCGGACCAATTGAGGAACTATCATTTACATACCGATTCCCAAACAGTGCCGTAGAAAGTAAGCTTCTTCTTGAAGGAGGTTTCAATAATAAGTTTGAACCTATTGACACCATTTGGTACAGCAATACCAACAAGAACACTCAAACTTATATATTCTCACCAAACAAAGAGTACAAAACCTTTAGATGGACCTACATGGAGAAGTGGGGAAACTCAGACATTGCATTAGACGATGTAACAGTTAAATACCAAGAGAAAGATACCACATTCTTATTCAAAAACCGAAACACCACGGTAACAAACTACAATGTGCTAGGAGCTACAGAAGGAGTAACACACTATTACCATGTACGCTCATACTTTTGTCATGTTCCTTCTGGATACTCTAACGTTATTGCTGTGACCCCTGAGACACCAGTGGGATGTAAAATAATCGAACAACAGTTGGTAGAGTTTTATACCACTTCTGAAGGTATATTCCTCTTCAATATGGAACAAGAGAGTAGAATACGTGTGTTCAACATTACAGGCACCTGCTTATGGGATAGCATGAACTTCTATCAAGAAGCTATATTGCCATTTACAGAACGTAACATCTACATTATTCAAATAATGAGTAACAGAGGGGTAGAAGTAATTAAAGTGATAAAATAATATCACCTCGAACTTTAGAGGAGGGAGTTTTAATAATCAATTTTACATTTTAAAACTCTAATCATATAGTAAGGGTTTAGACAACTTATAAAGTTGTTCTAAGCCCTTACTTTTTTATACTCATATGAGCTGCCATTAATTTTGTACACCACCAAATAGAGAGCTATTTGGCTTACTATCGGTAATATGTATAAAACATTCTGTAATATGTTTAATTTTAAGCCATTACTATCATTTACTTTTGCAATACAAATAATAATAACCACATAAGCAGATTGTTATGAATAATAAATTCTATTTCACAGTACTTCTCATTGCCAGTATCACGCTCATAGGTTTTGCCTGTAGTTCTACCTCACAGAAGAACCATGACGATGAAACACCTAATTTGGGCACCTCCGATAGCTCTATAGTCTACTTCACCAAAGAGATTACTCCTGAAGCAATGGTTGCTATTTACGATGCATTAGGACGTCAAGCCAATGGCAACAATGTAGCCATTAAAGTAAGTACTGGAGAACCAGGTGGTAATAACTACCTAAAACCAACTCTTATTGCTCCTCTTGTTACTATGGTTAATGGTACCATTATAGAGTGTAACACGGCTTATGGCGGCAATCGTGCCAACACCGAGCGACACCTACAAGCAGCACGCGACCATGGATTCATGGAGATTGCCAACGTAGACATTATGGATGCCGAAGGAGAAGTAGAACTGCCTATCACCGCAGGCAAGCATCTTAACCGCGACATTGTGGGAAAAAACTTCCTCAACTATGACTTCACTGTAGTGCTTTCGCATTTCAAAGGACATGCTATGGCAGGTTTTGGGGGTGCCATAAAAAACATATCCATCGGCATTGCTTCTGCCAATGGTAAACGTTACATCCATTCGGCAGGAGCAAGTACAACTACTTGGGGGAATCCAACTCAAGAGGAGTGGCTGGAAGCAATGGTAGAAGCTGCCAAAGCAATCATAGATCATTCCGGAGATAACATTCTTTACATCAATGTTATGAACAACCTTTCAGTCGACTGCGATTGTGACTCAAACCCTGCCGACCCACAGATGAGCGATATTGGCATCTTGGCATCACTTGACCCCGTAGCACTGGACAAGGCTTGTGTAGACCTTGTCTACGCATCAAAAGAGCATGGCAAAAAACATTTGGTAGAACGTATGGAATCGCGTAAGGGAGAGCATGCATTAACCTATGCCGCCTCTTTAGGCATGGGAAATTTAAATTATACGCTCATCGACTTGGATGTGAAAGACAACTAAGAATCACACTTTATATGCTAAAAAACCCTTTCTTCATGAGCTTTTCAACTCCTAAGAAAGGGGTTTATTATTTCATCCCTGCAACAGATTAAACAAACATGGCACATGTGGAGCTTTTATCACAGAAACATTACAGTATAACTTCAAGATGATAAACACACACCACCCTCCACTTCATTTTAATAAAAAATAATATAATAAAGAGCGATAAAGACGCTTAAGTCACTGCTGAATTCAACTTGCAAATGCAACTTTCTCCAGCTTGGTTAATATATTAAACTTACACACTAACATTGCTTTTTATTTGGTATTATTGCTTCCATCTCGCACTAACATTTATTTGCAATCTATAGTTGATTACACCATTGCATTGCCAGCGTTATCTCTACACATAAATCTTCATTCCTTGTTTGTATGGCTTCCACACCCTTACGTCAAATCTCTTAACGCTAATATGTTTAGATGACTTTGCATAAATAAGAAAAGATATTATTCAAAGTTTTAAATACGTCATCACACCAGAGAGTATCAATAAAAGAGCACAAAGAACACTGTGAAAAATTACTCGTTTAAACTTTAATCTATAATTTATTGTATATTCTTTATATCCCAATTCTTTTCTATATAAGAAATAAATCAAGAATGAATAAAATAATAGAATATAAAATCCTAAAGCAAGAAGCAATAGTATACTTGGCATTATTAAATCTATATTTAAGATCGGAATAAAAAATAGAGCAACAATACATAATATTAAATATTGTGATCTTACCCCTGTATTTCCAGCACCAAACTGTAAACGCCAATGTTCCTTACATTTTGGATAGGAAAGTTCAATACAGAACATCACTGCTAAAAAGAAAGATAATATCCAAATCATTAGACTAGCCAACAATCCATAATTATTAAATACAACACACAGAATCAATAAAGTATAAATTGCTACTTCTACAGAAGTAATAATCCGAAGATTTTTATTATAAACCATATTTATCTTTTAATTTGCTGAATTCTACTTGCCAATATCACCCTATCATCGTTAACATGAGATAGACGTTTGGAATTGTCAAATATAAAACAAAATATTCAATAAACCTATTTTTTTATTAATTAGAAACAAGTTTGCTATATTTTTATGAATAAGTAAATAGTAAAGAGCCTTCAAATTGCCACTTCCGATACACCTCGCTCGGCCCAGATCGGAAGAGCGGCGGTTAGGGAAAGAGGGTAGGCCATGCTGTAG
>CAMTOX010000123.1 GCA_947074225.1 uncultured bacterium | reverse complement strand
GCCAGCCCCGCTCCGATTTCAGACCGGCATCTCCCTGTTCATGACGAAAGGTGCCTGGAATAGGAACAATCCACTCTTTTTGAGCCAACAGCCAACCCAATGCCACTTGTGCTGGCGTACACTCCTTCTGTGTAGCAAGTTCTAACACATAATTAACCAACTCCATATTATGTTCTAAACTACTTTGTTGAAAGCGTGGAATGATGGAGCGAAAATCATTTTTATCAAAAGTACTTTTAGCATCATAGCGTCCTGTGAGCATAGCTTTGCCCAATGGACTAAAGGGAACGAAACCTATTCCTAACTCTTCAAGAGTTGGGAGAAGCTCTTTCTCGGCATTACGATACCAAAGCGAATACTCACTCTGAACTGCAGTGAGAGGAGATACTTTATGGGCACGACGTATAGTAGAGGAAGAAGCTTCAGATAGGCCCCAATGTAAAACTTTTCCCTCTTTTATTAAATCTGAGAGGGTCTCTGCAACAATTTCAATGGGTACATGAGGATCTACTCTATGCTGATAATAGAGATCAATACAATCACGCTTCAATCTCCTTAACGACCCTTCAACTGCTTTGCGTATTGTTTCCGGACGCGAAGAGAGATTTAGAGGACGTGCGGTACCCTCCGTATTCACATTCTCCATATCATATCCAAACTTCGTTGCAATAACTACATCATTTCCAAATGGACGTAAGGCTTCGCCAACAAGTTCTTCATTCACAAATGCACTATATACCTCTGCGGTATCAAAAAATGTCACACCTAATTCAACCGCTTTACGAATGGTACGAATAGCATCATCTTTATCAGGATAAGGTGGGTAACTTTGAGTAAAGCCCATACACCCCAACCCTATGGCCGACACTTCTAAATCTTGACCTAATACTCTCTTTATCATTTAATCTTAACTCCTTCAATTAACGGATTTGTATCTATAAGTTCTATATGCTCTACCATAGCCATGGTTCCTTCCTTATATTTTAAAAAGTGCGGCGTTAAAATATGACTCTGATAAGCCTCTTCGTTAGTATAAATTTCAAGAATTGTTATATGATTTGGTCTATCTTTCTCGGCAGTAGCATAGAGCACTCGCACACCATCTTCCTGAGCCATAGAAGCTTCTATCTCCTCTTTAAGAAATGCATTATACTCATCTAATTGTGTTGGGTCTACAACAATTCTAGATATGCGCACTTTCTGCGGTTCATTTACAGCATTAGGTTCTTGAGTATCGGCAATTATGCGAAGGGCTTTCATTGCCGGAGGGAAACCAATATAAGGTAATGTTTGAATTACAACAGCTGCCAAAGTTGCCTTATCATTACCCAACTTCAAATTACTTATCGTATGCGAACGCAATTGACTCTCTGCTTCGGTTGTTGTCATAAGGGCGTATAGAAGCAGCTCGCGTGTTTTAAGGTCAAATCCTTTGCGAGTGTAGATATCGCCAAATCCATATTCTGTTAAGTATCGAGCCACCTCGTCGCCCAATTCATTGGGCAAACCACTCAAAGACTCTTTAATAACTTCGCCATAAAGAGGCTTTTGAATCTCCAATCCTTTTTGCCACCTATTCTCTTCATTCACCACCCCTTGCAAAGGCAAAGGCAAAGTAATACCTCGTTCTACAAATACCTCATTAGCTACCGTAAGCGCATTCAAGGTCTTTGGAAAACCTATAAAAGGAGCGCACATATAAATCAATTCTCGCACTTCAATAGGAGAAACTCCCACATTCAAAGCAGCACCTATATGCGCTTTTAATTGAGGCATGGTTTGCATAGCTGTTAAAGATATACAGGTAATCATCTCTCGTGTTTTCATATCTAAGTTACCGGTTTGGAATATCTCTCCAAAAATTAACTTCTGGAGAATATCCATAAGTTCTGGATCATTCCCTTTACCAGTAAGTGCTTCGCCACCAAAGAGCATATGGTAATTCTCTTTCGCAGCATCAATTCTATTTATTTTATCTTCTTGTGCTTGCATAGTAGTAGCAAATAATATTAGCATTGCTAAAAAAGTTATTTTCTTCATCTCTTTAAATCATTACCCAATGTTCTACACTTTCCAACAACCTCTCCTGTGCGTAAATAGCTATAGGTAGGCATTTCAAAAAGTATAGGCTTTAAAATATTATAATCAATCTTTCCCTCAGCGGTTAGTATCTCATCACTCGCGTATGTATTAGCAATCTTACAGATAAAATTATCAAATCCTTCAGTTTCATAAACATCTTCTACCACACACTCCATTGTTAATGGTGAATCTACAATAATTGGCATTCCTTCCTCGCCAATAGTAAATTCAAATAGCGACGACTTATCTTCGTTTGCGCCACTCACAGTACCAGCATAATCAGCACGCGGAAGTAAAGCTTCGTCAACAAGATTAATTGAGAAAAGTTTAGTTTCATGCACCGCCTTATTACTATGATGCCTCTTACTCATACTAATCATAATACGGTTGTGACCAATAATACCAATATGCGATAGCATCATAAAATTAGCTTTCCCATCTACCATCGTAGCAACAACTGTAGCTGGGGTTGGATATAGAGCTAATACTGAACCAATATTTTCCTTTTTAGTTTTACTCTTTTTATTTAATATCTCTACTCCTACAGCTTCCATATACTCTTGGTCGGTTACCGGCATTAACCATTTTGCACTATTCTCACTTACTTTAGGTGTAATGCCAATATGAGTAAAAGAGTTGTCGGGAGCTGCCCCATGCCAATGTTCAACATTAGCAGGAATATTCACCACTGCACCAACCTCCAACCGTTGAGCAGCCTTACCACGTTCTTGATAGTACCCCACCCCTTCTGTACAGAGTAATATTTGACCCACCGAATGGGTGTGCCAACTATTGCGCACTGCAGGTGCAAAAGTTACATTATAAACTTGGCAATCGTATGCCTGTTCAGCCGAAAGCATTTTCAACCAGGCGTCGCCCGAAAAGTTCTCTCCCTCAATAATATTACCGAGGCCCATAACAGGCTCACTACTATTTTTATTCATTGTTGTAATTGTTTCTTTGCTATTGCTGCAAGCCACATTTAAGAGACCAGCCATAGCAATTATTAATATATTTATCAGTTTCATTGTTTCTCTATTGTTACTATTATATTCCCTGGTACATCAAATAGTTCGATGCCATCATCATCAATATGACCTAAGTTTATTAAACCACTATTACCACTAACATCTCTATACAATACACATAGATTGCCCCATGGTAAATACAAATCTATATCGCCACGCACCGGAGTGCTATGTCCTACAGCCACACCTTCAGTGTTGAGTGCTGGTTCAAAGGTGTATATCTTCTCCGCATTAGCATAATCGGTCATAGTTATAGTAATTGGTAAACGCGATATTAAATCGCGAGTAGTAACATTATCTACCACAGTAGCAAAGACTGCTCTATCCCCCACACTCAATTTTATTTTTAACTCATCACTATTTGGATTACTCTTTTCTGCTCCTATAACCGAGAGCCACTCTGCCACATGGTTCTCCATTTGTGTCAGAGTGCTCGATGTTAGAAGTAATGTTTGAGTAAACGTAGACTCCATACATAATGCTTGAGCTTCTGCCAACGAGGTTGCTATACCACTACTACCACTTGTTGCAAAAAGAGCTATTCTTTTACCCTGTAGCTTCTCGGCATGACTATGCAAAAAAGCCTGCATAGGTGTTGCCATATGCCCATACCAAATAGGATAGCCTATAAATATGAGATCATAACTTTCAAAATCGTCTACATTAGTTCCGATAGGAGGATAATTTCCCTGAGCAATCTCTTGCAACTCTTGCTGAGCGCGAGCCAACATATCATTGTAATCGCTCTCATAAGCTACCGCTGGCTGCACCTCCAAAATATCACAATCTAGTGTCGACTGAATCAATTGTGCCACACGCTCACTATTTCCACTTCGCGAGGCATAAAGAACTAAATAGCGAGCCTTTCCACTCAAGGGCGGCTTATCGTTATCGTCATCTTTACTCTCGTCCTGCACTTGTTCATCGTCGGTGGGTAATTTCACTTCACTCCACTTATTGCAACCACTAAAAGAGATGGCAAAAGCCATCAATAGGTAAAAGAATAGTTTTTTCATAATGTATAGTCTTTAAAATGATACTCTTCATGTGTTACAGCCCTAAGTTGCACCACATGATTCTCTAAGGCTTGTTCAGTTATTGTTATACATACCAAACTTTTATTTGGCAATGCTCCATTCCAATGACTCACATTGGGTGCCGACACTCTAACATCGCCTTTTTTAATCACCCGCTTAGCACCTCCCTGCTCTTGATAGAATCCTTCTCCATCAAGCACTAAGAGTGTCTGTTCGGCATCGGGATGATAATGCCAATAATTGCGACTCTCAGGCTTAAAAACAAAACTCACCACCATAGTATTTCCAGAACTCTTCAGCATACTCACATAAACTTCGCCGGTATTATAGAGATCTGAAGCACGCTCTGTGGCTTCAAAGATTTGCTCTTTGGAATGTAATTCACGTCCACTAGAAGAGCAAAGAACGACGACTGCTAAAGCCCATAGAAATCTCAATCTCGTTGCCATCACTCTATTTATAGGACTCCTTATAAATATTCACTATATCGTCATCACTCATTTGTATCCGATCGCTAGTAAACATAATTCCCATCACATCGCGCGTATTACGCATAAAGGTCTCAAACTCATTTTCTGCAATACCATATTCCGACATCTTCAACTCATCCACTCCACAAGCCTTTTGTAGTGCTAAAAGTGCAGTTATAAAATCCTCAGCTTTTGTAGCATTCACCATTCCCATAGCCTGTGCCATACGCACAAAACGATCGTCGCAAGCATGATTCTTAATAAAATAACTCATATAGGCTTTACTAATCATTATCAACCCTGCTCCATGCGGTAGGTTCTGATGGTAAGCCGATAGAGCATGTTCTAACCCATGCTGACTTGTAAGAAGGGTTAAACACATAACACTCCCCGAGAGAGAATTTCCGAAAGCAACTCTTGTTCGTGCCTCTATATTAGCTCCCTCTTTAACGGCAATGGGTAAATATTTAGCAATATTCTCAATAGCTGTAAGGGCATACATATCGCTCATTAAATTAGCTCCATTAGAGATATACCCCTCAATACTATGAAACAAAGCATCAAAACCTTGATAAGCAGTAAAATGAGCAGGTATTGAAAGCATTAGCTCTGGATCTACAATAGAAATTACAGGAAATAAACTTGGGTGCATAATAAAAGCTTTCTCAAAAGTATCTTCTTTTGTTATTACACCAGCACTATCCATCTCCGACCCGGTACCGGCAGTTGTTGTAATAGCCACAATAGGGAGTGGATTCTTAAGGATTGATTTTCCTTTTCCCGATCCTATCATTACATAATCCCACAACTCACCATCATTGGTGGCCATTACTGCAATAGCCTTTGAGGCATCCATTACGCTACCGCCACCCAAAGCCACAATAAAATCACAGCCATGCTCACGAATAGCCGCAGTGCCATGCTCCACATTGCTAACTGTTGGATTTGCTTCAATACCATTAAACACTACATATTCAACCCCTGCTTTGCGCAACTGTTCCTCAGTACGTTTTAAATAACCGTTGGAAATTGTCGACTTGCCATTAGAGATAATAATCAATGCCCTTTTCCCAGGCATAGGTTGAGAACTTAATTGATTCAACACGCCCGCACCAAACAAACAATTAGTCGGGATAAACATCTGATAACTTTGATTCGTTTCCATATAAATTGATTTAATAATTCATGATATATAATTTATCACTGCAAAGTTATCGTTAACAAATAAGGCCTATGTATACATATTACTTTTAGTCATAACGATTTTACGTTTTCTAATGCCTTCATATTTATAACTAAATAAATAAGAGTACATTTGCATAACAAATAGAAGAAATCATGCAAGAAATTACAAAAATTAAAAGCGTAGACGACTATAACAAACTATTCGGTTTAGAGACACTTCACCCTTTAGTTACCATTGCCGACCTCACTAAGGCCACACTAATACCGGAATATCTTCATCTAAATTACGAGGTATATGCACTCTTTTTAAAAGACACCAAATGTGGCGACATTAGGTATGGTCGGAATATTTACGACTATAAAGAAGGAACCATTGTTTGCTTTGCACCAGGACAAGTACGCAGTAGATCGGCAGAGCACACG
>CAMTOX010000122.1 GCA_947074225.1 uncultured bacterium | reverse complement strand
AAATTCAGAAATAGAAAAATTATTACGTTTCAATTTTATTCTAATTTGTAGAATTAGAATAAAAGTACAAACACAAAAAGTAAATATATTAAAAGATTCAATGAGTGGATCCATTATTTTGAAATAAATCAGAAATTGTTTGTAATAAATCAACTGAGTCAAAATATTGATATGATTATGTAGATATATATTGATGATTCTGATCAATATATTTAATAGCTGATACTATTTGTTCAACATCATCATAGTCAACACAAACCCCTAAATTGTTATTGGTAATTGAATTAATTAAGCCAGGAATATTATTTCCTATCATTGGAATACCTAAAGATGCAAACTCCCAAATTTTATTAGGTGCACAAAAAATATTATTTAAACTTGAATGATCATATGATAATATACCGATACGAGCATAAGATGTTATTTTTAAATGAAGAGGTGGAGGTATAAAGGAAATGTGGATAAGATTAGAATTTATTTGTTTTAATTGATTCAAATAAGGAGTTTCCTTACCAACTATTATAAAACAAAAATCTTCTAATCTAGAAGCAGCAACACATATCGAATCAAGATACCTGTCTGGAGTTATGATTCCTTGGTATAACATGATTTTCTTATGGGAAACTGAATCTAATATAGAAATAAGATCAGAAGATAATTTAATATCTTCGAGAACTATTCGTTCTTTAGGTTTGTTAGGAATAACATATGGTAATGTTTTTAAACTCCACCAAACTTTAAATATATGAGCGCGGGTAAAATCAGGACAAACTATTGTATTAGCATTTAAAGCATATTGTTTTATATTCTTTAAATAATATGGTATAGTATCGAATAGTTCATACAAATTTAATATATAATTTAAACGTAAAACATTTCTACCTAATGCTAATACTGTATCTGCAGTAGGAAAATAAAACAATTCATTTGATAGCTTAAGTTTATAAATAAGTCTCCATACTTTTATTCTTACTTTTAGCCAAACAAACAATTTAGTTAGTTTGCTATTTCCATTTGGAATATCTAAGTAAAAACATCTATCACAGATTGAATTTAAATATTGTTTTTGTATATCTAACTCATTACCACAAATAAGTATAACTTTATAACCTAAGACATTAAGACATTCTATAAAAGTTAATAATGGCGGATATGAAGAAACAGAACTTTTTTGGACAATAACAATTTGTTTCATAATTTCGTCTTTAATATTTGTAAATAGATAAATTGAAATAAGGTATGTAAAATATAAGAACATAAATAAGCTAATGAAAGACCTAAAGCACCTATTTTATAATAATTTAAAAAAAGATATGAGAATAAAATTAACATACATGCCCATACTATATTAAGGGAAAGGCCCTCCCACTGTCTATCTTTACTAGCTAATAACTGTCCTATAACATTATTAAAGCTCATAAAAACTGTTGATATTAATAATATTATTAACGGCCAATAATGGCCAGCAAATTGTTCACCATATAGTTTTAATAAAACAGGTGAGAATATAGACAATAATAACGCAATAATTGCAGCAATCGTTGTATTATAGAATAAATTACGCCTGAACACGTATAGTAAATCGCTTTTTTTATTTGTATTTACTAAAAGAGGAATTATCACTTGTGAGATAGCTGTAGGAATAAATATCACTGCAGTTTTCCAATTATTTGCTGCCTCAAAAATTGCTAGTTCTGAAAATCCAGAACTAGTTTTAATTAACATAGAACTACAAAACCACATAACAGGAGCTACTATAAAACCAGAGATAGCCGTAGGTAAAGAAAATTTCCAAAATAAACTTATCTCATCTTTGCCAAAACTATAAGAGAAAAAATTAATATTATGTTCTCTAAGACTTGTATATAAAGACAATAAATTGATAACATATAATACTAAATAGTATACACCAAAACCAATTATAGCCCCATTAATACCCCAAAAGTAAGCACCTAATATCTCTAAAGGAAATGCCATCAAAGAAGCTACAGTATTATTAACTGCTATAGTCTTATATTTCTGTAACCCTACAAGAATACCATTCTGAGACGCATTTAATGAATTAAAAAACAGTATTATAGCTCCTAACTTTATACAAGTTGACAAATTGTCAGCTTCTAAATAGTGAGATATAGCATCACTTGAAAAAATAATAATAAGTGAAAATAATAGCCCAAAAGAAATAGAGGAAAAACGTGAAAATGCAATTATCCTAGATACAATGCTCTTATCTTCTACAATATATTGAGCGACATACTTGGTTGCAGTAAGACTTAAACCCATAATTGCAAAAACTGTAAACATATTTATTGTAGATCTAACAATACTAAGTTCACCAAAAATTTCTTTTCCTAAAATATGTGCAAGAATATAGGTTGTCACTAAAGTCAATGCTCGAGGAATAATAGCACCAATAATTGACCAAAAATAACTTTTAAACAACTTTTTATTAAAGTCAGATTTTAAATCCATTTTCATTTAAATAATTGATAATTCTTTGAGAAGCTTTACCATCCCCATAAGGATTTATAGCATTACTCATTTGATTATAACAGTCTTCAGAATCTAATAAATTAGAAACTTCATAAACTATTTTATCATAATTAGTTCCTACAATTTTTACTGTTCCTGCAAATACAGCCTCAGGACGTTCTGTTGTATTACGCATTACTAATACTGGTTTACCTAAACCTGGTGCTTCTTCTTGGATACCCCCACTATCTGTTAAAATCAAATAAGATTTAGTCATTAAATAGACAAATGAAGTATATTCTAATGGTTCTATAAAAAATAAGTTATTATAAATCGTTAGGTTTTCTCCGAAAACAATATTTATAGATTCTCGAACTTTTGGATTTAAATGCATAGGATATATAAAATCAACATTTTGATATTTTTCTGCAAGGAATTTAAAAGCCTTACACATCATAATAAATCCATCTCCGAAATTTTCACGTCTATGACCAGTAATTAATATGAGTTTTCTTCCATTATATAAACGATTTACATCATAGCCTGCTAATAAAATTTTATTGTATGTTTCTAATCTAAAATCAGGATTTTCATTTAATTTATTTTTTACATAATAAAGTGCATCGATAACAGTATTTCCTGTTATACAGATAGAATCTTTTGATAAATTCTCCTTTAATAAATTAAGTTCTGATAATTCTGTTGGTGCAAAATGATATGTTGCTATCCTACTCGTAATCTGTCTATTCATTTCTTCAGGCCAAGGACTATAAATATCATAAGTTCTTAATCCTGCCTCAACATGTGCTACTGGAATTTTTTGGTAAAAAGAAGCTAATGCTGCAGCCGTACTTGTAGTAGTATCACCATGCACAAAAACTATATCAGGCTGTGCTTCTAACAAGACCTTACGCATACCTAACATTACTTTACTTGTTACATCATACAAGTCTTGATCTTTTGTCATCACATTAAGATCATAATCTGGATTTATATCAAATATTTTCAGTACTTGATCTAACATTTCTCTATGTTGTCCTGTTACACATACAATGGTTCTGTATAAATCAGAATTATTTAAAAACTCGTTTACCAACGGAGCCATTTTTATAGCCTCAGGTCTAGTCCCAAAAACAAATAATATATTTTTCATAATAGAATTTTAAGTTTAAACAATTATCTCTTTAATGATTTTAAATCATAATAAACTCCCTCAGCATCTATCAAATCCTGTTCGTTTATCTTTTTAAATAAGTCATGTGCCACCACTAGCATCACCCCATCAAATTTATCAGTAGGCAAGACGTTGGTTATTTCCAATCCATACTCATGTAGTACCTCCACTGGGTTAGCCCAAGGGTCGTAGACCGTTACCTCTGTACCATACTCTTTGAGGCGGTTCACGACATCGATTACTTTAGTATTACGTACATCGGGGCAATTCTCTTTAAAGGTAAAGCCCAACACCAACACTTTTGCTCCCAAAATGACCTGCCCTTTCAGAATCATCTCTTTAATGAGCTGGTCGGCCACATAGGGCCCCATAGAGTCGTTCATACGACGTCCAGCCAAGATAATCTCAGGGTTGTAACCATACTGTTGTGCCTTTTGTGCCAAGTAGAAGGGGTCGACCCCAATGCAGTGCCCACCCACTAAGCCGGGTTTAAAGGGCAAGAAGTTCCATTTGGTCCCTGCAGCATCTAATACCGCGTGGGTATCGATGCCCATGAGGGTAAAGATCTTCTCCAACTCATTGACAAAGGCAATGTTGATATCGCGTTGCGAGTTCTCGATCACCTTAGCAGCCTCTGCCACACGAATGGTGGGTGCCAAGTGGGTGCCCGCTGTAATTACCGAGCTATAGAGGCTATTTACCACCTCGCCCACTTCGGGAGTAGAACCGGAAGTAACTTTCTTAATCTTCTCTACGGTATGCTCCTTATCGCCAGGGTTAATGCGTTCCGGGCTATAGCCTGCAAAGAAATCGACATTGTATTTCAGACCTGAGGTACGTTCCACCACCGGGATACAATCTTCTTCGGTAGCCCCTGGGTAAACGGTCGATTCATAAATCACGATATCCCCTTTGGAAATCACCTTTCCTACTGTTTCACTCGCTTTAATAAGCGGTGTAAGGTCAGGCGCATTGTTTCTATCTACCGGGGTTGGTACTGTGACAATGTAGATATTACAGTCGCGTATAGCTTCTATATCTGAGCTACAAATAAATCCATGGTTCGCTATCGCCTCTTGTAAGAGGGCATCTTCCACCTCTAAGGTGGCATCATGGCCCGCCATTAAGGCAGTCACACGTTCTTGGTTAATGTCGAATCCTACAGTAGGATACTGGGTTGAGAAGAGGCGTGCCAAAGGCAATCCCACATACCCCAATCCAATGACAGCAATTTTGGTGTTGTTCATGCAGTTATATAATTACTTTAAGTTATTCCAATACCACTCTACCGCCTCTTCTAAACCCTTTTGTAAAGAGTATTGTGGTGCATACCCTAACTTCTGTTTCGCTTTATCAATCGAGGCTAATGAGTGTGGGATATCGCCGGCCCGGTTGGGTCCATAAAGAATGGGCACATCGGCAATCTGAGGGTCATAGGCAGTTAAGCACTGTTTTAAGATCTGTACCAGTTGATTTAAAGTATTGCGCTCGCCAAAAGCGGTGTTATAAATTTGATTAATGGCCTCTCTATTTTTACTACTTAATGCTAAGAGGTTCATATGTATAACATTGTCAATATAGGTGAAGTCGCGCGAATACTCCCCATCGCCATTTATCTTTGGCGATTGGTGCTCTATGAGTTGTTTTACAAAGAGTGGAATCACAGCGGCATAGGCGCCATTGGGGTCTTGGCGTCGTCCAAAGACATTGAAATAGCGTAACCCGATGCACTCCATGCCATAAGTTTTAGCAAAGACATCGGCATAAAGCTCGTTCACATATTTGGTGATGGCATAGGGCGAGAGTGGTTTCCCTATCACCTCCTCCACCTTGGGGAGTTGAGTACTGTCGCCATAGGTTGAAGAGCTGGCAGCATAGACAAAACGTTTTACCCCCGCATCTCTGGCTGCCACCAACATATTGAGAAATCCGTCGATATTGACACTATTTGTTGTTATCGGGTCATTGATGGAGCGTGGCACAGAACCCAAAGCCGCTTCATGGAGAATGTAATCTACCCCTTGCACTGCTTCGCGACAACAATCTAAATCGCGAATATCGCCCTCTATTAATTTAAAATGAGGATGCTCCATGAATGGAGCGATATTGTGTCGATGTCCAGTGGCAAAGTTATCTAAACAGACAACATGATCGCCTAACTCCAAAAGTGCTTCACACAAATTTGAACCTATGAATCCGGCGCCGCCAGTTACTAAAACGGTACGCATATTTTTAATGAATTATTATTAGATTTAAAAATCATATTGCTTAAACTCAAAACAAATAAAACCATTATATATTTTAAATAAGGTCATTTAAGTTCTTTCAAACACCCTTTTAATCGGTATCAAAGTCGTACCAAATTCGGATGCTATATCCGACTTTGGTTCGACTTTGATTCGACTTTGCTCTCTCTTGGTTAGCAAGGCGGCCTATTTCTTTTAAGAAGAAAAATTTCAACCTCAGTGATACGGTTGCAATATTTGCATTTGCAATTATGAAACTAATAGTTGGGGCCTCTGACGTTGACTCTTGCAGATTTAATTATAACGCGTGTTTGTGCGTATAGACGCAGTCTTTTCTC
>CAMTOX010000121.1 GCA_947074225.1 uncultured bacterium | reverse complement strand
CAAGCAGAAGACAGAATACGAGAGTTCTGAATGTGACTGGAGTTCAGACGTGTGCTCTTCAGATCTTGACTCCAAATACAGAGTACGATATTTATGTACGTGCAAACTGTGGTAATGTAGATGGTGTAAGTATATGGAGTGATGTAGTTTCAACCAAAACTACTACTTTACCTACTATAGCACCATATTATACTGACTTTACAGATGCAGATGATAATTCAGAGTGGTTGTTGTTAAATCATACTTATACTAATAAATTTGTTATCGGATCGGGTGCTAATGTATCTGATGGAACGAATGCACTTTATATTAGTTCAGGTACAGGCGATAATCCAGCAAATACTTATGCTACAAATGCTACATCTTATGTTTATGCTACTCGTAACTTAAGATTCTATCCAGGTGCATATAAAATATCATTCAACTGGGTTGGTGTTGCAGAAGGTAATTACGATAATACACGTGTTTATTTAGTTAAACCAGAAATCGCTATTGTTGAGGGTGTTAATACTGGCTTAACAGGTACTTCAAGTTCTGTTCCTGCGGGTTGGGATATTAATATTGGTTCTCCAACTCTTATGGGTGCTTCTACCTGGCAACGAGTAGAGCAAAATGTTGTCTTTGCAGATACTACGAATTATAATTTGGTAATTTTCTGGAAGAATGACAATACAGATGGTAGTCAACCTCCATTTGCTCTTTCTCATTTCTCAATTGAAGAGGTAGAATGTTTAGATGCCGATGGTATCACCGCAAGTTATAATGATACTTCTGCAACTATTAGCTGGAACTATTTCGATAAAATACCAAAGTATGACGTTATTGTTTCAGAGAATCCTGTAAATGTAACAGATTTAGATAACACAGCGAGCTATATATTCAATGATACTGTGAATACTAATAGCGTGTCTGTTTCTGGTTTGACAGCTTCTACAACTTATTATGTTTATGTTCGTTCAAACTGTAACGATGGAAGTGTAATGTCGTGGATGTCTTATCTTTTCACTACCGATTGCGATGGTATTCAATATTTACCTTATACAACCGGTTTGGAAGAGTTTAATTCATTCCCAAATTGTTGGTATAAACCAACTACTCACTCTTCATATCCAATGTTTAGTACTTCTGAAAATAATACCTTTAATGGCAGTAAATCTATTGGTTTAGGTTATTCTCCTTATACGGGCGGCAATACACCTTCATTTGCATTGCCTCGTATTGATGCTGATGATATAAGTAATTTAGTACTTACTTATGAGATGCAGTATCAATCGCGCAATCAGAAATTAGAGATTGGTGTGATGACAAATCCAAGAGATATCTCTACTTTCCATTCTATAAAGGTAGTAGATTATACAGAAGCAAAAGTTTGGGTTAAAGACACTGTGACTTTTGATAACTATAGAGGCGAAGGTAGATATATTGCTTTCCGTATTCCAGAAGTAAATACAAGCTATTATATCTATGTTGATAATATTGATATACGCGATAGAAGAGCTTGTCAAACTCCAGCTAATATCTATGTGTCAAATCTTTCAGAAACAGGTGCAAGAATAGCATGGAGTCATGTTGAAGAAAATGTTAGCAAATATAATGTTAAGGTTTCATCAACTCCAATAAATCCTGAAATTGAAGATGGCGATATCTATGAAGATTTTGATGTACAATCAAGCTTTGTAAATATTCTTGGTTCATTACAGCCAGCTACTACTTATTATTATTATGTACAAACAAATTGTGATGATAATACTATTAATAGCTATTGGTCGAGCGAAGCCTCATTCAAGACTCTTTGTCAGAGTGTAGATCTTGCTTATGAAGAGGACTTTGAGACAGCAACTATTGCATCTTCTCCAGAGTGTTGGTATGTGGCTCAAGAGTTAATAGGATCTATAAATAGAAACTACTATCCTTCTATTCAGAATGTAACAAAGAATGGTGAGCAAACTAAGACTCTAAGAATGGATAGCTACTACAATGAAGAGTTGATAGAAGGCTATCAGGTTGCTTCTGGAGCTATTGGATTTGCAGTATTGCCATATTTTGCTGATTCTATCAAAAATATGTATATCCAATTTGATAACTATTCTCCAACTACAGGAGCGAAGTTGAAAGTGGGTATTGTAACTAACCCTTCAGAACCTTCAACTTTTGTAATGATAGATGAAGTGACTTTAGGTGCATGGCAGCAAAATTCAGTATCGTTAGCTAATTATACAGATGAAGATTTTGGATTTATTGCTTTTGTATTTGATGGTATTGCAAATCAAACTACAGCTTCTGTATTTATTGATAATGTAAAAGTGGATTATATGTCGGCTTGTCGTGAGGCTTCAGCTTTATGGACAGAGAATGTGACTACTAATACTGCCGATATTATTTGGAAACCATTGACCTCTACCGATTCTGTTTGGAGAGTTCAAGTATGTCACTTTGATGCAGGTAATGACGTAGACCAATTAGACGATGTAACAGATTTCGTTATCGATACTATTGTTACTGGTTCACAATTTACAGCTCGTGGTTTAATATCTCAAACTACTTATTACTATTATGTACGTCCGGTTTGTGAAGATGGTGAAGGACCTCGTTTCTCTACTTCTAAATCATTCCGTACAGCTTGCGACTTAATTGCCCTTCCTTATACAGAGAATTTTGATTCTTATAGTGCAGGTAGCGGTATTATTCCAGAGTGTTGGTTGTCGTATACAGATTTTGAAAGTTACGATAATACAGTATATCCTTGTATTGTTTCTAACAGATACCGTTCGGCAAGTAGAGGTTTAGACTTCTCTTCAAATGCAGGTAGAACTTCTTATGTTGCTTTGCCACTATTTGATATTGCCGATATGCGCGACTTAGCTATTAACTTCTATGGCCGTGGAGTTTACGGCGGAGATGTTATTGAAGTTGGTATTGCAGTGGATCCTTATGATCTTTCTACATACGAAGCTATGGAAACATTTACTGTAGAGTATGGTACGTGGACAGAGTGTAACTACTCATTCTGTGACTATGAAGGTGAAGGAAGATATGTTATTATCCGTTCGTACAATTCATCGGGTGTTAACTTCTTTGCTATTGACGACTTAAGAGTCTATGAAGAAGGTGCTTGTGCAGCTCCTGAAACTCTTAAAGCGATGAATATCTCTAAAACAGATGCTATCCTTTCTTGGAATGCTTCTTCAATAGAAAATACTTGGGATATTGCTTATGGCGTAGCAGGAACTTCATTTGAAGATTTGACTACTGTAACAGTAACCAATACAATGTATTCTTTAGCTGGTCTTTCTGAAGATACTCAATATAGTGTATATATTCGCAGTATTTGTTCGGCAACCCAAACTAGCTCTTGGTATGGCCCAGTAACTTTCAGAACATTGAAGAGTGGTGCAACAATACCATTTACTTCTACATTTGAAGATGCTACAGAGGGTTGGATATTAGTAAATGGCACACAAGCTAATAATTTCTTTATTGGTAATGCTACTAATAATGGTGGTTTAGGTGCTTTGTATGTATCGGGCGACAATGGTTTGACAAATGATTATGTAACAACAGAATCTGTAGTTTATGCTTATTGTCCGTTAGAATTGCAACCAGGTAGATATGATATCTCTTATGATTGGAAGGCTCAAGGTTATTCAATTTACAACTATTGGTGGGATGAATATGTTTCACTAGACTATGGTCGTGCATATATAGCTCCAAAATCTTTGGTGCTTAATGCTGGCGTGTCTAACTTCGATGATTATTCAATTCCTAATGGTGCAATATCAATTGATAATTTCTCTGTTTTGATGTCGCAAAATCAATGGACAACAGTTAATACATCTGTAACTATCAATTCAGGCGATACTTATTATCTTGTATTTGCATGGAATAATTCAGATTATGGAGATGAAACTATTCAACCTGCTTTATCTATAGATAATGTATCTGTTACTATGGCTTCATGTTTTGATCCAAAAATCACTGTAGATTCTATCACTAGTACTTCTGCATATGTAATGTGGAATTATGGTGGCGATTCGGCTCAAGTTAGAGTATCTACCACTATGTTAGATTTCGAAACAGATGCCAATGCACAAGGTGATATTTATAATAGTGTTGGTGCTACAACAGTAAATTATTTGTCTTTGACAGCGCTTACTGAAAATACTACCTATTATGTATATGTAAAAGGATATTGCTCAGATAATGAATCAACAGATTGGAATAACATTAGCTTTACTACCTATTGCAGTGCTTATACTGTAGATGCTAATAATATTTTCTCTGAGAATTTTGATTCTTATGCGGACTATACTACAGCTATTACTTGTTGGATTACTGGTTCAGAAAATATCTTTGTTAGTAATCCTACTGTTAGAGCGAATAACTCTTCAAGTGCTCCAAACTCATTATACATGAGTGGTAATAGCGATGGTGCTTCATATGCCATTACTCCTATATTGGAAGGTACAGCAGTAAATAATATGTTAGTATCGTTTAAGGCTCGTCCTACCTACAGTGGTTATAAAATGAGAGTGGGTGCTATGACTAATCCTAATGATATTTCTACTTTCGTAGAAATTCAAGAGGTTGCATTTGCAACAGCTAATATTTGGTATGATGTAAATGTAGATATGAGTCGTTATGCAGGAACAGGAAAACATATTGCTTTCTTAGTTGGTGGAACTACTGGTTCTTATATCTATCTTGACGATATTGTTATTGAACCTCTACCAAGTTGTAAAGCTCCTCAAAGCGTTCTAATTTCACGTCTTAGCGGTAATTCATTCACTGCATCTTGGTCTTCAGATGCTCAAGATAGTGAATGGAGGCTTAAGGTGACTTCTGCTGAAACAGTAGTTCTCGATACCGTTGTATACACTACTACATTCGATGTTTCTCGTATCAATCCTTCGACAACATACGAAATTATGGTACAAAACATTTGTGGTGCTAACGACACTAGTGCTTGGAGCGCCAGTGCTAGTGCAACTACACGTTGTGGTGAAATATATTTACCAATGCTTGAAGAGTTTAACAATGGTTTACCAACTTGTTGGACTACAGCAGCTGGTTATATAGACGATGTATTGGCCGGAACAGATAAATTGGAAACTACCAATAGTAGTTGGAGATATAATTCGGCTAATGGATTGACTGGAGCACACATGAGTTACAATACTTGGAGTTCAGGTGACAGATATTGGATGATTACTCCTTCATTAAATATTACTTCGGGTGCAGTACTTAGCTTTGATCTTGCTGTAACTGCTGCAGGTTCAAACAATGCTCCTGCCGACCATAATGGTTTTGAAGACGACAGATTCATTGTAGTGGTATCAACAGATGGTGGTAACACTTGGGATTCTACAAGTCAAGTAATATGGAGTGAAGATATAGCAGCTCAATACCGCTTACTTGCTGTTCCTAATGCAGGACAAAAGTATTATATCAACTTGTCGCAGTATATGGGTCAAGAGATTATGATTGGTTTCTATATTGAGTCTACAGCTTCTAATAATAGTTACACAGGTATTGATGTGCATCTTGATAATGTAGCGATAGATTTAATTGATCCTACATATGTTTCAGCCGATGTTTGTCAAGGTTATGCTTATTCTGGTAATGATTTTGAAGTAGATGCTTCAGAAACTCAAGAGCCTGGTATGCATTTGTTTACTCGTCCAGAAGGTAATGATCAATTCATTGTTCTTCAGCTTACTGTAACACCAAGTGCATTGTATACTTATAATGATACCATCTGTGAAGGTGATTCTTATAATAGTAATGGATTCAATAACTTAACAGTTGCTGGAACATACGACTACAATGTGGCAAGAGCAGGTCAATGCGATAGCATTGTTCGTGTTGCACTTTATGTGACTCCTACTATTGCAGGTACTGATAATATCACTCTTTGTGATAATGAATTGCCTTATATGTGGCGTGGTAATGCATATACTCAAAGTGGTACATATACTGAAACTGAAAAGATTTCTGGTGGTTGCGATAGAGAGTATGTATTGAACTTAAGAGTTAATGAAGTAACACATATCTTCGATTCTGTAATGATTAGGCCTACAGATCTTCCTTATGTTTACAACGATACAGTATTTACTGTTGAAACTCCTGAAGGTACCTATGACTATGTATTTAAATATCGTAGTGTTACTGGTTGTGATAGTATTCATCACTTGAATCTTGTGGTTGATACCAAAGTAGATATAGCCGATGTACAGGTTAACTTCTTCGAACTATATCCAAACCCAATTAATCGTTATGGCGAAGTGACATTAA
>CAMTOX010000120.1 GCA_947074225.1 uncultured bacterium | reverse complement strand
CGGTGCCTCAGAGTGAGTCACTCACCAATATTGTTTTTATGGGTATGGGCGAACCTTTTGACAATACCTTGCCTTTGCTCAGAACATTGGAGATTCTTACTTCCGATTGGGGTTTTGCATGGAGTCCGCGTCGCATTACCGTATCGACCATAGGTCTTATTCCGGGTATGAAGCAGTTCTTAGAGCACTCTAATTGTCACCTTGCTATAAGTTTGCATAACCCATTCCCACAAGAACGTATGGAGTTAATGCCTGTGGAGAAGCCATTTCCGTTAGAGCGCGTGTTGGCCGAAGTGAAGAAACACGATTTTGCACATCAACGCCGGGTCTCTTTTGAATATATCATGTTCGAGGGGAAAAACGATACTCAACGTCATGCAGCAGAGTTGGCTAGACAGTTAAAAGGATTGGAGTGCCGTGTGAATTTAATACGCTTTCATGCCATTCCAGGAGTAGATTTAAAAAGTCCTAGCGAAGAGAAAATGGTGTGGTTTCGCGACTATTTAAATGAAAATGGAATAATATGTACCATACGCCGTTCGCGTGGTGAAGATATTTTAGCTGCTTGTGGTATGCTATCGAGCAATAATAAAACTAATGTTTAAACAATAATAACTACCGATATGAAAAAGTTGAGTTATTTACTTTTATTGATTATGGCAATGGTTTATACCGGCTGTAAGGATACAGGAATGTTAATGCCGAACCCTTCGGGAGGTGCTTTTGAAGTGCTTTTAGTGGTGGACGATAAAGATTACCGCACTGCGGCAGGCCAGAAGATATTTGAGGTGTTGAACTCTCCGGTACCACATTTACCACAAGTGGAGTCGCAATTCCGTATCTCAAGATTGCAAACCTCGCAATTCGATAAGCTCTTGCAAACCACTCGTAGTATAGTTTTCGTGGTGATAGACTCAACGCAATATACCCGTCCTACCATACGTTTTATTAATGAACGTTGGGCAAAGACTCAATGTATTGTCAATATTACCGGACCAAACGTGCAGTCCGTAGAGGCGGCTATAGAAGAGAATAGACAAACGATAATAGATTACTTAGTTACTGGAGAACGTAAACGTCAGATTGGCTATTTGCAGTCTAATGCAAATAAAACAGCTTCGGAGAAGGTGTTTAAAAAATTTGGAAGTAACATTGTCGTTCCAACTAGTTTGAATAAATATAAGGAGGGCGAAGATTTCTTGTGGATTTCTAATGGTAGTGGTATTACCAATCAGAATATAGTGATTTATAGCTATCCATATACTAGTAAAGATCAGTTGTCGGCCGAGAATTTAATGGCCATGCGCGATTCGGTGATGAAGAAGAATTTACCCGGTTCGTTCGAAGGCTCCTATGTAGGCACAGAGTACAAGTACGATTATCCTTCGGCAACAGTTAAGAATGTTAACGATGCTTATGCTATGGAGATACGCGGATTGTGGAAAATGTTGGAAGGGGAATCTATGGGAGGACCTTATATGAGTCATACTCGTGTTGACGAAATAAATAATCGTATCATCACCATTGAAGGTTTTGTGTTTGCTCCAGGAAAAGAGAAACGTAATGCTTTGCGACAAGTGGAGGCTATGGTCTACTCTTTTAAAATGCCTCAAGAGGTGAATGAGGTGGTAATTACGCCTAAATCTAATTAAGAATAATATGGAGCGACATTCGCTGCTCGCTCTTTAATTTATATAACAGAATTTCTATACTATGAGCAAGATATTAAAAATAGGTATCACACAAGGCGATATCAATGGAGTAGGTTTTGAGGTTATTCTTAAAGCATTGTCCGACAATCAGATGTTGGATATTTGCACTCCCATTATTTATGGCTCGGCCAAGGCTGCCGGTTTTTATAAGAAACTATTAGGTCTTGAGAATTTAAACCTACAGTTGATAAAGAGTCCTGAAGAGGCTTCACCAAAACGCATAAATCTTATCAACACCAGTAAAGAGGAGATTAAAGTAGATGCCGGTACTCCAACTTTAGAGTCGGGGCGTGCTGCTTTAGAAGCTTTGGAGGCTGCAACTTTCGATGTGTTGAATGGCAAATTAGATGCTATTGTTACAGCACCTATAAACAAAAATACCATTCAGTCAGAACAGTTTCACTTCCCTGGACATACAGAGTATTTGGAGAGTAAAGACAAAGAGAATAAATCGTTAATGATTCTTGCTAGCGAGGCATTGCGCGTAGCATTAGTGACCACGCATATTCCTCTAGGCAGTGTGGTGTCGACCATTACTGAGGAGTTGATATTGGAGAAGTTACGTTTGTTAAATCGTACCTTAAAAGAGGATTTCAGTATTGTTCGTCCACGCATAGCAGTGTTTGGCATTAATCCACATGCTGGCGATGCCGGCTTGTTAGGTGTGGAGGAAGAGACTATTATTAAACCGGCTCTTCAACGTGCTATTGAAGAGGGTATTGTATGTGTAGGACCTTTGGCTGCCGATGGATTCTTTGGTAGTAATAAGTTCCAACATTACGATGGCGTACTTGCCATGTATCACGACCAAGGTTTAGCACCTTTTAAAGCGTTGGCAATGGAAGAAGGAGTAAATATTACTGCCGGATTATCCTTTGTACGTACTTCGCCAGCACATGGCACAGCTTACGATATTGCCGGAAAGAATGAAGCCGACGAGAGCTCTATGCGTCATGCTATCTATAGCGCATGCGACATTGTGAACTCACGACACTTCATAAAGAATATTACTACAGCTCCACTTGTGGTAACACGTCCTGAAGACCGTAGAGGAAACAGAGAGTAGTTGTAACCACATCAACTGCTCAAGTTAGAAAATGATTTAGGTTTGCTCTATTCCTTAGAGCCTTATTTCCATCTTCTTTAAATGACATATACAGAATATATTATTTCATACTTATTGCACCATAATCCACAGCTGGTTTCACTTGTGGGTTATGGCGCTTTTTGTTTAGGTAATAGTGAGTATAAGGTCGTTATTCTTCCCTCTTCTTTCTTCTGTGACACTACTTATGGTGAACCCACCTCAATGCCGACTCTGCCATTGAAGCAACTCGGTAATACGCCATTGCTTTATGGAGAGCCATTAATAGAGCAGCAGAATGGACAGGTGGTTGTACATGCCGATATTATTGCATCTAGTTTCTTTCTGATGTCGCGCTATGAGGAGATGGTATTCTCCAATAGTAATCGCGATAATCATGGTAGATTTATTGGCCGACACTCATTAGCCTATCGTGCGGGTTTTATTGATAGACCTATTGTAGATGAATATGGCGTTTTATTAAGGGGGTGGTTGCGGCAGGCTGGGGTAGTAGTAGAAGAACCACAAGAGAGGTATAGCTCTATTGTTTTAACTCACGATGTAGATACACTTTCACATTACCGACGTTGGCGTGGAACCTTGGGGGCTTTAAAGCGAATGGTGAGTGGGTCGGGTGAACGTATTAGCGATGTTTTTAGAGCCTGGCAACATATAGAGTTTGACCCTGCCTATACCTTTGGGTGGCTTATTGGACAAGATAAGTTGGTGGACGATGCTCAGATACTGTTTTTCTTTAAAGCTGCTCAAAAGCGTTCTAAGTACGACTATCCGCAATATCATCTTTATGGTAAGGATTGTCAACGCTTGTTGCGTATGTGTGAGTTAACACAATGCGACATAGGGTTGCACTGTAGTTATCTCTCTGGAGCAGAGCCTAAACTCATTAAAGAGGAGCGTAAGCGTCTTCAGAAAGCTTCGCAACAGAAAATTTATACCGCTCGTCACCACTACTTAAGAGCTTTACAACCTGAAGATATGCATGCCTTAATAGCGGCAAAAATAGAAGACGACTATACCATGGGCTATGCCGATGTGGCAGGTTTTAGGTTGGGGTGTTGTCGTCCCTTGTTATGGATAGACCCTAAAAGCCGAGAGGTTACTTCGTTAACTCTTCACCCATTAACGGCAATGGATGCCTCGTTGGTTCGTAAAGAATATATGAACTTAACACCCCTTGCCGCTTATCATGCCGTTATTGAGCTGCTAAAACAGGTGCAGAAACATGCCGGTGAGGTAGTGCTGTTGTGGCATAACACTTCTGTACAAGAGCATACCAATGCAGAGATGCGAAAAGTTTATCAAGATATTATTCAATATTTAAAATCATGAAACGTATTCTAATACTTACCGATCCGTTTACACCTCCGGCCTATGTGCCGCGCGTACGATTCATGGCCCACTATCTTCAAGAGAAGGGCTATGAGGTAGAGGTGTGTACAGAACAGTTATTAGATAGTAGTGAGCCACCCTATTTTGGTTTCAAGCTTCATGAGATGCCCTATTATCGCTATCATGGCTTTCGTGGTAATGCCGAATGGCTAATGAAATTTATTGGACAACTCTCCTTTTCTTGCAAAGATAAAGCCTTTACCCGTTACTGTAATACGATTATGGAGCGTGGTTCGTTCGATATTATTCTCTGCAGCTGTTTCCACACCTTTCCACTCCCCACGGCATTTGCCTTGTCAAAAGCGTGGGACCTACCCTTAGTGGTAGATTTACGCGATATTGAGGAGCAGTGTCCCGGAACAAGTTATTATGCGCACCGTATGCCAAACCTGTTGGGATTGGGTAAATGTGTTACTAAACTCTACCGTAGAATAAATTTAAAACGACGCAACAGAGTACTGCAGGCTGCGGCGGCAGTGACAACAGTGTCGCGATGGCATGTAGATACATTGAGTAAATATAATCCAAATACATACCTCATTTATAATGGCTACGATGCCTCGCTTTTTGTGCCTAAGAACATTAAAAGCAACCGCTTTAGTCTATGTTATACCGGAAGGCTTTACGAACCTGTGATGCAAGATCCCTCGCTTATGTTCGAGGCTGTGGAGCATTTATTGAAGAAAAGGTTAATACATTCGGACAATTTGAGCTTGGACTTCTATGTAGACCCTGCCTCAAAGAAAAAGTTAGAACATTATGTGACTAAATATAGGCTCCAGCAATGGACCCATTTTCATGATTTTGTGCCTACACAGCAGGTGCCAGAGGTGTTGTATAGGAGTAGTATCTTATTGGTGTTTAGCAATATTGCCAATAAAGAGAGCGCAAATGGTATTATGACCACTAAATTTTATGAGGCCTTAGGAGTAGAGAAACCAATTCTATGTGTGCGTAGCGATGAGGCTTTTCTTGCTAAACTCATTGAGTTGACAGAATGTGGTGTAGCAGCCGAAAATTGTAAACAAGTGGAGAAGTTTATTCTTAAGCAGTATAAGCAGTGGCAAGAGCTTGGTTATACTCGCATGGCGATAAACCCTATAGTGAAAGAAGAGTATTCCAGACAACGCCAGAGTGAATATCTCATTGATGTGATAAAACAAGTAATTGAAAAACCTTAAATAGAGTATCGTGCTATCTGTTCTTATACCAACCTATAACCATAACTGCAGTAGGCTTATTCAAGAGCTTAAAGAGCAGCTACAATTGTGTGGTGTTCCATACGAAATTATTGTTGCCGATGATGGCTCGCCTATGGGGTGCCATTGGTTACATAGGTTTGAGAAAGAGGAGTTTGTAGATGTAATAGCATTGAAAGAGAATGTGGGTCGTTCGGCAATTCGCAACTTACTTGCCGATAGAGCAAAATATCCCTATCTGTTATTTATGGATAACGACGCTAAGGTGTGTCGTGAAGATTATATAGAGAAGTACCTTAAGAACTTGCAGCCAGAGGTGGTGTTGGTGGGCGGACGTGCCTATAACCCAGAGACCCTTCCGGAATGTTATAGTTTGCACTTAACATACGATAAGTTGCGGGAGAGCAATGCTAACTATAATAAATATTTTACCACTTTCAACTTTGTAATCCCTAAAGCACTCTTTAATAGATTTCGTTTTGACACCCAATTAAATGGTTATGGTCATGAAGATTTTCTTTTGGGCCTACAGATGAAACAAGCACATGTAGAGATACAGAATATTGATAATCCGCTCATTCATGAACAGCTCGATACTAATGTTGCTTTTATACGTAAGAGTGAGCAGGCAAATGTTAATCTATTACACCTTTATCATCACTATCCAGAACTTCAAATAGCTCAACATTCCAAACTCTTAAGTAGTTATGTTAAGGTAGATAAGTTGCGACTCACTAAGGTTGTTGCTTTAGGATTTAAACTCTCAAAGCCTATGCTAGTTAAGAATCTTACTTCGGCAAAGCCCTCGCTTCTTTATTTAGACCTCTATAAATTAGGTCACCTTTGCCTAAACGTTTAATATGCATCTATATTTTTCTATGACGGTATAAATTCTGTCATAGACTATATCTCAGATCGGAAGAGCACACGTCTGAAATCCAGTCACATTCAGAAACATCGTATGCCG
>CAMTOX010000119.1 GCA_947074225.1 uncultured bacterium | reverse complement strand
AACCTATTATAAATGTGGCCGAAGCAAAAGAAACGGCTGCCAAGGGTATGGTGCCCTACATCGTCGCCCATTTCGGCCATGAATTCGTGTATCTCATCAATTTCCGACATCTTAACCGGATTTGTAGTAGAGCTATAAATATTTAAAAGAATCTTTTTAGAGTCATGAATATTATTATTGTTAAGAAGCGGAGAGTTAAGAGCCGATTCTATAGCCTTAGTTAAACGACGTTCTCCTTCGGCATATCCGGTATTCATTACTGCCACACCTCCATTTCTCATGATAGTATTCACATCGGCAAAGTCCACGTTAATAGGACCATCAATCGTGATAATTTCAGCAATACCTTTTGCTGCCGACGTTAATACATCGTCCGCTTTAGCAAAAGCGTTGTTTAAATCTAGTTCGGGATATATATTCCTAAGTTTATCGTTATGGATTACCAAAAGTGCATCGACATATTTACTCATTTCGGCCACTCCTTTTAAAGCCTGATGAATTTTTCTTTTCCCTTCAAACTTAAAAGGAATGGTAACAATTCCCACAGTGAGTATATTTAGCTTTTGTGCCACCTCTGCTACTACCGGCGCGGCACCAGTCCCTGTTCCACCCCCCATACCAGCAGTGATAAATGCCATTTTAGTACCATCTTTAAATAACGTTTCAATCTCTTCAATAGACTCTAAAGCCGCATTGCGTGCCACTTCAGGTTTATTTCCGGCACCTAAACCTTGGGTAACATTCTTTCCCAAATGTATTTTATTAGGTACCAAGGAGCGATTCAAGGCTTGGTCGTCGGTATTACAAATCACAAACGATACATCCTTAATACCTTGCTGGAACATATGGTTTACAGCATTACCGCCACCACCACCTACACCAACAACCTTAATGATGGACTGATTGGCAAGTGGGAGTTGAATTTTATTCATTATTCCTTCCATGATATATATATTCTTTACTGTTTATATTCTAATGATAAATTACTCTTTTACTGGAGTCTCTTCGGCAAATAGATTTCCGATAAACGATTTTATTGGGTTAGTCTTTTTTACTTTTGCCTTAGGTTCTGGATCCGTAATAGGAGTATCGAGAATCTCTTCAACCACTTCTACACAGTTGACACTACCGTCAAGGAGTTGTCCAACTATTTGACTAAAGGCAGGTTCAAAGAGCAATATATTGGAATCGGAAGTAAGGTATTGCGATTGATCGCCATATTTTACCTGTAGATTCGTGCGCAATGTTATTAATTCGTCTATCGCATTTAGTTGAGACCCTCCGCCGGTAATAATAATTCCAGCTTCTAATTTATCTTGCAAATTTGTTTGAAGAACCTGTTGCCATACCAAATAGATAATTTCGTCCATGCGCATTTGAATTACCTCGGCTAATTCAGTAGCCTTGATGTAACGAATCTCTGAGGAGACGTTCATAGGTGCAAACTTATAAGACTCATCAACCGAGACTTTATCTTTTAAGGCTACACCATTCTTTATTTTAAGTTTTTCTGCCTCTTCTTCTCTAAGTCCAAGAGAACATATGTCGCGTGTAATATGTTTTGATCCGAAAGGAATTACTGCTGCATGTTGGAGTTTTTGGTCTCTATAAACAGCCATACTTGTAGTTGAGGCTCCAAAATCAATGACGCAACACCCATTTTGTTTGTCGGCAGTGGTTAAAACCGCCGATGCTACAGATAGAATAGAGAACTGCATCTCTTCGGCAACAATCTTAGCACGACTTAAGGTCTTATTGAGATTCGTTTCAATAATTTCTTTACCTACCACTGTAAGATATCTTCCTAACAGCGAGTTACATAATTCTCCTTGGGGAAAGTTCATAGTAGAGCCATCGACCGAGAACTCTTGTGGGAAAATATTATATATTTTACGTCCGCCAATATTAGAACGATACACATCTTCCGTTAGAGATTCTAACAACTCTATGGTAAGCTCTGTAGGTTTATTAAAATTATGTGGTTTCTGCACCTCAAAAGTACGCAAAGAGCGTCCACCTATAGAGGCATAAACAGTTTCAATTTTCACCTTGATGGGTAAAAAACGATTTATTATATATTGCTTTATACGTAAGAGTGTAGCTCCTACATCTGAAGGCTTAATAATTAAGCCATTTGCAATAACACCAGAAGGCATTGATTCACTTTCAAATGCCAAAATTTTCAGATGCCCTGAAGCATCTTTTTGGGCTGCCACCATAGTTAATTTTGTAGTTCCAAAATCAACTGCTACAATAATGTTCTTTTCCATACCTGTCACTCTTTTATACCAAATTCTTCTCGTTATCTACATCACTTTATCTGCGGGTACAAACAACCTGATCGCGATATTGCAAGTCTATGCGGGAATAGGTTTCCCAGCCTACTTTGGCAATCGCTTTATCATAAAACACCAACAATTTGTTAAGTTTAGATTTATAGTTCTCTAAAGATCCTAAATAGATAACTTGACTTCCTACTCTAGGAATAAGTTCTATCTCATCATTAGGATATACATGTATTTGCGATATTTGCGAACGCAAAAAATTATCGCTCTGAATATAAGTTATTAAATCGAATAGTTCGCCTGTGGCAAATTGTGTTTTCACGCTGCCTGTAACAATAGGAACATAGGCTGTTTGGCGTAACACCGTAGGCATTGTTTTTCGTTCTTTATCGACATAGTAACTTGATGTGCCCGACATGACTCTAAACACAGGTACACGCTGGGTTACCTTAACTAACAATGTACCATTGCTTGTTTGGTAACATACGGCATTACGTAAGGAGGCATGTGTAAGAAGCTGATGCTCCATATCGCGTAAGGAGATCTCATTAAAAGTCTTACCTATGGGATATATATTTTTATGTTTTAGGAAATCGACAATATCTTTTTCAGATATAAACTGATTACTTTTTGCATCGGTCACAACCACCTTTACCTCTTGACACAGAACATCTTTACGCGATGGCACAAGCCATATCATTACGAAAGTAAGATATCCTATCAGCAGAGTTAATACTACAATAAATCCTATTTTTTGCCAAATCTTCATCCTTTATAAATCAATCTTTTGTTAAGGCATTAATAATTTCAGGAATATAGGTATCTATATCGCCTGCTCCTACAGTAAGTAGGACATCAAACTCGTGATTCTTGAGTTCGTTTACTAAATTATTTTTATCGACGAGTATTTTATTATTATGTGTTATATTATTCAATATCAATTCAGAGGTCACTCCTTGCATAGGTAGCTCTCTAGCTGGATAAATCTCAAGCAAGACCACGTCGTCAAGCAATGAGAGAGCTTGAGCAAAATCGTCGTAAAAGTCGTTTGTACGGCTATAGAGATGGGGTTGAAACACGCCCAATACATTCTTGTCGTGATAAAGACGCTTCACCGATTCTATAGAGGCTTTAAGTTCTGCCGGGTGGTGTGCATAATCGTCAATCACTACTAAATGGTCGCTTTTAAAATGAATATCAAAACGACGTCGAATTCCGGCAAAGCTTTGCATTCCTTTCCTTAATTCATCGGGAGTTACTCCATTAAGATAAGCCAAAGCCATGGCTGCTACAGCATTCTCTACATTTACCAGTACCGGCACACCAAGTTGAACTTTTTCAATACGTTCAGTGGGTGTTATAAAGTCGAACCATAGTTCGCCGTTAGCAATAACAATATTATCGGCATAAAAATCGGCCACTTCAGTAGACGAATAACTATAGAGCGTTACTTGTTCTTGTAGTCTTGGATTTAGTTGAATACCTTTCTTAGCTATTAAACAACCACCTGGTTGAATAAGCGAAGTGAAATGTGCGAAACTTTCCAAATAGGCCTCGTGTGTACCATAAATGTCAAGATGGTCGGCATCGGTGGCAGTAATCACAGCCATGTATGGATGTAGGTGATGAAATGAACGGTCGTATTCATCGGCCTCTATCACTACTAAATCACTCTTATCGGACAATAAAAGATTGGTGGTGTAATTTTTAGAGATACCACCTAAAAAGGCATTGCAATCTACATGACTCTCTTTAAGTAGATGTGCCGTCATAGTAGAAGTAGATGTTTTGCCATGTGTTCCTGCCACACAAAGTGCACGTTCAATACGTGTTACCTGGCCTAACACTTGTGCCCTTTTCTGTATAGTAAAGCCTTCATTTAAAAAATAGTTTAACTCTATGCTATCTTTTGGAATTGCGGGCGTCATGACAACTAATGTAGTCTGTTTATTTAAAAATGGTTGAGGAATCATTTCAACAGCATCGGTAAAATGTATTTCAATACCCTCTTGCATTAACTCCTCGCACAATTTACTACAAGTTCTATCATATCCTGCTACTGCATATCCTTTAGCTTTAAAATAACGTGCAATGGCACTCATACCAATGCCGCCAATTCCTAAGAAATAGTAATGCGTATACATGTTTGTTTCTCCTATTTTTTATTTTGTTGTGAAATAGCTATTACCTCTTCAGCAATACGACGTGCAGAATCTGGTTGAGCCATTTTCAAAATATGTTGCGACAACTTTTCTAACTCCTCTTTATCTCTTATCAATGTTAATGCAGTAGGAATTAAAGTTTGCACGGCCTCTACATCTTTTACCAAAACTGCTGCATCTTTACGTACTAATGCCATAGCGTTATGTGTTTGATGATCTTCGGCCACATTAGGCGAAGGCACTAATATAGAAGGTTTCCCTAACAGACAAAGTTCTGAAATAGAACTAGCACCAGCCCTTGATATTACAAGATCGGCCATTGCGTATGCCAAGTCCATACGTGAGACAAAATCCATCACTCGAATATGCGAACAGTCCAAATGTGCTACTGCCTGTTGCGCCTCCTGAATATACCCTTTCCCGGTTTGCCATAACAGCTGAACTCCGGAATCTATTATTTCTTGAATGTGTTGAATTACACTTTCATTAATGGTACGTGCTCCTAAAGAACCACCAATAATTAATAGAATAGGTTGTGTTTCATTAAATCCAAACTCTTTAAGTGCCTCTTGTTTTGTTCCTGTAAGTAAGTTTTGACGTACCGGATTTCCGGTTAAAATTATTCTATCGGCAGGGAAGAAACGTTCCATACCTTCGTAAGCGACACATATTTTTTGAGCTTTATCGGCCAGCAATTTATTTGTTACTCCGGCAAATCCGTTCTGTTCTTGCAACAAAGTGGGTACGCCTAATTGGTTTGCAGCTTTCAGTGCTGCTCCGCTAGCATAACCTCCGACACCAATAGCCACATCGGGTTTAAAGCTTTTTACAATATTACGGGCTATGTTCATGCTCTTTAATACCCCCCAAGCAACAGGAATATTACGCCATAAACGTTTTCGATCAAAACCTTGCATAGGGAGTCCCAAGATATCATATCCGGCTGCTGGAACACGTTCCATCTCCATACGTCCGTTTGCGCCTACAAAAAGGATTTCACAGTCGGGTTGAATCTCACGTAAAGCATTAGCAATACTAACTGCCGGAAAAATATGTCCACCTGTACCACCTCCACTAATTAAATATTTTGCACTGTTTTTCATAATTACCTATGCTTGTTGTGATATTTCGGGTTCTTCTAATATAAGTGTTTGATTCTCTTCCGATACTTCTTGCTGTTCAATATTTTCAGTATTCTCATCATTGTTAGAATTCAACGATCGAGTCACCGCTATAATTATTCCGAAATAGATACTATTAATCATGATGGAAGTTCCTCCTCTACTTATTAATGGCAAAGGCTGTCCTGTTAATGGTACAATTCCTACACTTACCCCAATATGAATAAATGCTTGAATCACGATAATAAGTGTTACCCCTATTACCAATATGGCAGAAAATACCGTTGGACATTTCCTGGCCACTACTCCGGCTCTATAGAGTAACCACATATATAGGAATATAATAAAAATACCTCCTAAGAGTCCCATCTCTTCAACTATAATAGCAAATATAAAGTCACTAAATGCTTCAGGCAAATAGTTACGTTGCACACTACTTCCAGGCATATTTATGAATCCACCACGTGCTATTGCAATTTGCGCATGTGCAAACTGATACTGTCCTACAGTGGTATATTTATCTTGATCTTTATCGGACTTTACTCCAAAATTCTCTAGTCGTGCTATCCAAGTATATGCACGACCGAAAGTTTTGATATAAAGTTTCTCTGAAGTGGTAAGATTTGCTTCGTCTTTAAAATTATCTTGAGGTACTATTTTGGCCACCAATAAGACAAACATTAATGCCACCACAGGAATAATAATGAAGAGTCCGATTTTTCGCCAATCCACATCGCCAACAAAAAGCATTGCTGTTAGATCGGAAGAGCGTCGTGTAGGGAAAGGGTGTAGGCTATAGTGTAGATTCTGG
>CAMTOX010000118.1 GCA_947074225.1 uncultured bacterium | reverse complement strand
CATACGAGATTTCGGAATGTGACTGGAGTTCAGACGTGTGCTCTTCCGATCTCATTAGAACCCTCTATTGAGATATTATCAATATAAGTATGAGTACCATACTCACTAATACCCTCGAAAATAATATAACGATACCCAGAAACCGATAGCTCTTCTACATACTCACTCCATCCGGCTTCGGCAACTACTGGAATAGCTCCTCTATATCTACGAGCATGCAAAATCAGGGTTGCACCTATGGTATCTGGTCTAGTATTAATCCATACTTTAGCACCCTCATTAGGCTTATTAGAGTTCGACCGATACATCATAAAACTTAAAGTATAGGTTTCAGTGGAATCAAAATACATTAAAGGCAATACTAAATTTGTTTTGTTACCACTGAGCATATCTTGCAACTGAACACTGCCATTACCCTCATAAATGTAACTCGGATCACTATTCTTAATCCAACCATATGTGGTTGAACCTACTTGAACGGAACGTTCCATTTTCCAACAGTCGTTCAAGAATACACTACCCTCAAAACCTTCAAAGAAAGGAAGCGGAGTTACATTACAAGTTGTAGTGAAAGATTCAGATTTACCATGCCGTTCACTATAAGTAGTATCACAAACAGCACGCAAATAATAGTAATAAGTTGTTTGCGGTTCTAAACCAGTAACCAAGAATTGAGTTGCTTGAACTATCGTATCCAACACAAAAGATGTAACGGTATCTACAAGTGCGGTGTTCTGACCTGCATCAAAAGTAGTAATCTGTATATTAAATATAGAGTCACTGCCAGATACCGGACTCCAACTCAACATGGCACGATCAAACAATACATCAGAAGATTTCAACTTCACAGGTGCCTGACAGGGCGATATAAAGTCTAACATAATATTATCAATATATACTGTTGAGATTGACTTCTGAACATCGGCATCTATCATAAATGCCAAATAGCTATTAGTTCCTTCATAATTACTGAATGATAGTGTCAATTCTGTCCACTCGCCCGACACAATAGTATCTAACACCTCAAAAGAAGAAGCATCCATTGGGTTGGACATTGCACCAATTAAAATCTTTGTATTTATAGTTGGCGAATAGTGACTAAAACTTATCTGTAGCTCATTAAGAGCAACATCAATCTGAGGTAATACAGCAATAGATTTAGAGGTGTTTACCAAACTTGAGGAAGCATCGGTCGATAATGAATAATAAGCATATAATTTATACGAATAGTTATCGCCATCGCTCGATATTCCCTCATGGCAATAAGGTTCATAAGTATATACCGAAGACGATGAAGGAACATTGCCTACCTTCTCTACATAAGAACTCCAACAAGGAGCTACTCTACCTACACCACTATAACCGCTATTAAAGTTTTCATAATATGGTATTGTAGTTGAAGTACAAAGCGTTTTAATCTGCAACTCATCACTCCAATAACTTTGCTCTGTGCCACAGTTACTTTGAACATATACATAATAGGTTGTATTTGAGGATAAGTCGGTTAGGGTTTCATAGCTATTAGTAATACCTATTATCTCATCTACATTACCACTCTCTATTGATGGATTTATAGGAACTGTTGAAATCTTAAGATTATAACTTAATGAACTTAAATCGGTCGACCACATTATTTGAGCTTGATTATCGAATATTCTACTGCAACTTACATCCTCTGGTGCACGGCAGCTCTTTATCTCTCTAATATCAACATTATCTAAATAAACATAGTTGGCCGTTCCTTTACCTCCTGTACGGAAAGCAACATAATGTCCATTCCCACTATATCCTGTTGTTGTAACAGTGTACTTTTGCCACACAGATCTCATTGAAATGGTAATGGTGTCTATAGGAACAAATGCAGTGGCATCTTCTAAATTGTCCAATATACCAACCTCGAGAGTCTGGCCAACAGAAGTATAGAAAACATAGAAGGAGATTTCCAAATTCGACATATCTGCGCCAGCAATATATGGCGATGCTACTACATTATAGGTTGTCCCTGAAGAGGTAGTATAAAAATATAGTGAGCCACTACCAAATTCGGTATAATTCTGATTCCCGTTTATATAAGGAGTGTTTGAATAGCGTTCCACAATAGTCCAACAAGGATCCATTGCACCAATACCGGTTCCAAAACCATCAAAAGTAGCTTTTAATGGGAAATTCGTTATCTGTTCTTTACACTCGGTTCTGAAATCATCTACTCTCCAACCACTTGTATCGTTATTCTCACAAATAGAACGAATATAGAGATAATATAACGTATTTGGTTTCAAACTATTCAAAGAAATCACATTGGTATCTTGATTCATATTCTCATAAATAAAACCGGTAGCACTCGATAGTTCAGACAGGTTCAACTCTTCAGTCGATACTTTAACTTCCCATTTCAATGGGGTGCTAAATGTACGCCAAGAAATAACAGCATTACTATCGGTCAATACTTGAGTCTTAAAAGTTGGAGCACTACAACTTAACTCTTCAACCTCTATATTATCTATAGCACCAGGCGGATTAGTTGCTCCGGCTGGAGTATAATTATTTGCCCAATAGAATACCAACCTGTAATTTCCTGGCTCATCAATCGTTACAACATCTTCAACATGCTGCCATGAGGTTTGTAAATTTAACCTGCCGTTACCCAATAATATCCATCCCGGATTAATATTTGTTGAATAATTAAATGAAGAAAATGGGAATGTAGTGGTCGACATATATGTACCACCCTCTGGTATTTCTGTAGTGGAAGGAACCAAGAATGCTGTCATATAATCGTTACTAGCTCGTCCATTAGCTTTCCAATCAAAGGAAATCTTTATTTCACCTCCTTCAATATATAAGGTTCGGTAAGCATAGATATAAGAACGGTCGGTAGCTATTGTTGCTGTATATTCATTACTTAACCCTGAGTTATTTGTAACATACAAGCCTTTATTGCCTCCATTTTTCTCTGCATCACCAATAAACCATTCGTTCACAGCATTGCCTGTATGCATTACCCAAGAGGTATTCTCGGACTCATTCTCAAAATCGCAACTATAAGGCAAAGCAACACCAATATCGGTGGTCATAAGTGGTACCGGGAAATAGCTCCAACTACTTGTATCGCCAACACTACATATGGCCCTAACATACAAATCGTAAGTTGTCAATTCTGTTAAACCTGTTATCTCTAAATAATGAGTAGATGAAGGTAAAATCCTACTATTATGATCACACGGTAATTTATTAACCTCACAGAGAGCAATCTCATAGGAGAGTACATTTGGTTTTGATTGCCACTCTATACTTGCCCAATTATTGGTAGCCGACAATACATTTAAACCGGAAACACGTTGGCAAGTTGGAATCTCTTCAATAATCAAGTTATCCAAACAGAAATATTGTGAGTTCGAGAGAACCTCATGCTTAAATACTATATGATTATTTGAACCACTAAGTACCACATCGGCCAAACTTATCTCAAAGAATTTTAATGTACCAAATTCACTCAACGATATACGCTTTACCGATTGGAAAGTAGATGGATCGTTCAAATCGCTCATCACACCCACTATAAACATACCTGCATTAGCGCTACTTTGAGCTAATAAGAAAGAAATTTGAATAGTATTTATATCGGTTGTTATTGCTGGCGAAGCATAGAATGCCTGACCACCCATGAAGCGTAACATGGAGGTATTGTTATAACCAAAGTTAGACATACTAATATATGAAACTAAAGGCTCATAACTATTCCCCACAGTAGACCAACATGGTAAACCTTCACCTATTTTTAAATCGTTAAAATCTTCTATATATGGCAATACATCTATAGAGTCGCAACCTGTTCTGAAATAATAATAATGCCAGTCACTCTCTTCTGTTCCGCACACTGAAGCTATATATAAATAGTAAGAGCTATTTTTTGTCAAACCACTTAAATTAAGCTGTGTACCATTTACAATAGTATCGCAAAGGGCAGTGCCGCTGTTTGGATCACTATCTTTAGTTGTAAAGAGTTTAACACGATAAGTTGCTTCACTCACCTGTTGCGACCATACCAAATCGCAACTTGTTAATGAAATATTCTCTGCTACTATATCGTATGGAGGAATACAACTACCTAAATAATTGAGTTCTACATCGTCAATATAAAATACATTACTAAACCCGGTTTGTGAACGGAAAGCAATATATCGGCCAGTACCCTGATACTTATTAAAATAGACTTCATACCCTTTCTGAGAGCCTAAAGATTCTACACGTATTGTATCTATTGGAACAAAGGTAGAAACATTGTTTGCTACATCCATCACTCCAACTTCCAATGTGTAACCTAAATTTGTGGCTGCACCAATAAAATTCAACCGAACCTCTTGAACATCTACACCCAATTGACTCATTACAGACACATTATAGGTTGTTGCAGAAGAGGTAAACATTAAACAAGCAGCTCCATTGGCATAACCCGGAGAATTCATCACATAAGGATAATTAATATATACAGAATGTGTTTGCTCTCTACTCCAACAAGTTGGGTAAGAATTATCCATACCTGTCATGGTGATTCCATACGATTCAAAATCTTCCTTATAAGGGAACTGAGATATTACATTACACTCTGTGGTAAACGATTTTGTACTAGACCACTCACCTACTTCACTGCTCGAACATTGCTCTTGAATATAATAGTAATAACTTGTACTTGTGGTTAAACCAGTAAATCTTACACTATTTGTTGTTACAATAGTATCTTTTAGAACCGTTGTGGCTGTATTAGGATTTATTGCAGTAGTCGATAACAACACACGATAGGTTGCCGTAGTATCACCCAACCAATTCAAGGTGGCTGCATCGTAACTTAACGACGAGACATTAACAATAGATGGCTTTGGACAAAACGGAATGACATCTACCACAACATTGTCAATATATATGGTTTGAGGAATGGTTGTTTCATCAGTACAGGTAATATAAAATGCTATATATTTGCCTTTACTCATAGATGAACTAAATGGAACAATAAATTCTTCCCAACTATTTGGATTATATACCTGAATACAGGCAATCTCTTCAAAGGTAGAAATATCGGTTGCATCGGTCATTAAACCAACATACATCTTATAATTCTTACTCTCAGCATATGCCTTAAATGAGACCTGATAATCGGAAATATCGCTTACATTCATCTCTGGTAGCGACACCAACTGATAAGTTATACGAGGCTCTATATAGGTTACAGCAACATTATAATAACTATATAAACGTAACGACGCTGCTCCATTATATCGTATTTGCGAATAACAAACTGGGTAATAAGAAGAGAAAGAAGTTGCACTACTCCAATCGCCAATCAAAGCTGTTAAATCATTCCAACAAGTTGGTAAAGAACCATCGCCCACACCATAATTATCAAAATTCTCTACATACGGAACATTTACTGGACTACATAACGTCTTAAATATTAATGGTTCCGACCATCCACTCACATCACCATTACCACAATTGGCATTTATATAACAATAATAAGTTGTATTAGGCGATAAACCTCTCAAAGTAAAAGGCTTATCCATAACCACACTATCTAACACATTAGCTACTGAAGTTAAATCGGTCATTAAAACTGTCGATAGTTTAATACCATAACTGAGTGAAGCATTATGAGCTGCCCACATAAGTTCGGCTTGTAAATCGGTTAAACGAAATACACGAAGATTGGTAGGAATGGTACAAACATGCGATTCTCCAATTGTAATCATATCTAAACCAATACCTTTACCATTTCCATATTTATATTCAAAAGCAAGTTGAATTTGAGTTTGTGAACCAAGATATGTAGTTAACTCCTCACTTATCACATGCCAAGTTTCATATATCCCGTCAACCATCAACAACTCCTGCCAACTTCCCGTCGAAGTAGTACGAGCATATACCGTTAATGTATCATGTAAACCTCCCGAGAAAGAGGGTTGCGCAATGGCAAAACTCAGTTCAGGATTTGTTAAATCTGAAATTGTAATCATAGGGGTGATTAACTTCACATTACTATGCGGCAATGTACTATATAACCATACATAGTTAGTACCATTATAAGCTGTAGCGACACCGGAGATTCCCGATGAGCCTACACTCCAACTACTTGTTGCACTGCTTGGGTCTTGACTCCATCCCGAAGGGAGAGAAAGATTCTCAAAATCCTCATTTAGCGCAATGTTTTGAGACCAACAGGATGCCGAAGCGAGCATTAACACGCTTATAAACATCATCAAATAAATAGATTTCCTCATGGCATTTACGGTTTATTGTTAGTGAATAATAAATAGATAAAAACAAAAATAGGATGTAAACTAATATAATAGAAATGAAAAATACATTGCAAATATCAATAATTATAGATCGGAAGAGCACACGTCTGAACTCCAGTCACATTCAGAAATATCG
>CAMTOX010000117.1 GCA_947074225.1 uncultured bacterium | reverse complement strand
ATTTAATTTATTAACCAAGCTGGAGAAAGTTGCATTTGCAAGTTGAATTCAGCTATTCTTTATTCAATACTCTTTTCAAAGCTTCATTATACAGATACAACTCCTTTTATCTCTATTTGCTACGTATGTTATTAACGCATTTGGTGGCATACGTTTTGATGTGAATTGAGCATTAATTTTAAAACAGTTTTTAAGGATATTGGTTCATTGCCAGGTTGAATTTTATTTGCTAAACCAGGTGCGTTACTCTCTCTAAATAGTGATATTGCATTAACACTTATAGTTGTTTTGTATATATGTTGAGAGAATAATGAAGTCGGACTGCCGATGTTTTCACAAAGAGGCTATATTTACTACTATCTGGTAATACTGTTTAATACTCATACTAAAGAAGAGATTATTATGAAATTAGCAGTTCTTATTTTTGCAGATACCCGTTCGCAAGAAGATATCGGGAGAGTATCCAATGCTTTTCTTATAGCCGAAGAGGCTATAAGTAATAAAGAAGAGGTATTCATAGCATTCCAAGGTGCAGGAAGCCGTTGGATTGGTGAGTTACAAAACCCAGAACATCTTCTCTATAAACAATATTTAGAGGTGAAAGATGTAATTCGTGGCGCCTGTTTGGAATGTGCTACTGCTTTTAAAGTAGCCGACCAAGTTACTGCGGCAGGTTATGAACTGATTGACGACTATCGGGGGCACACCAGTGTGCATCAGATGATGAAAGATGGATATACCATATTAACTTTCTAAGAAAATCTACTTGTAATTTCTTTTAATGAATAGTGAAAAGAGGTATCACCTCTCATTGTTGTGTGTGAGGAGTTGCTGCAACTACTATTTGTAGAGACAAAATATACAATTCCATAGGTAGGAACACTCTTTTCATGCACACTATTAAACGTCATTACTATAGCAAATATCCCTTTGAGAATAAGATTTCTCAAAGGGATATTTGCTATTACTCTATTTAGAATAAAATGTTTTTGGAAGTTCGCTTGGAATATTCATGCGAATACGCCAAGCGTCGGGATAGAGGTTATTACACCTATTGCCAACCTGTTTTACAAAACCTAAAGGAGTGTTCATATACTTCATTAGAAGATATCCGTTTGACGAATGAAGTGGTGGTAGGGGTTGGTTTGCCAGAAAAGCTAAGGCTTGTTCGCGTGTAAGCTCTATGCTAGGGAAATTTCCTTCGGCCAGAAAGGCTTTAGAGAGTGCCAATGCTGTTTCCGGAATATAATCCTTACCTTTTTGTCGTGCCACAGCAATACCGGGCAATACCAAATAGAGTTTTTCATTGAGTAATTGGTAAAGTGCCATACGCTCTGTTGGTAAGGCATATATTACCTCCTGATGTGCGAATAGGGTATGTTTTTCAGGGTTTTTAAGTAGCTGCTGTAATGATTTTTCTTTTACCACAGTTACTTTCTGACTCTTAGAACGAGGCGTACGACGGCTATCGTCGGGCTTACGCAATAGGGCCATGAAAAGCCCTTCGCCTTGAGTGCGGTGAGGCATGAACCGATAGCCACGCTGAGTTTCTAAGATATTCCATTGGGTTGGTATCTCTACGGGTAGATACTCTGCCCGATATTCATCCATAATCCACTGCACCATCTGCTCATTTTCACTACGATTGTAAGTACAAGTGCTATAAATTAAGACTCCTCCCGGAGTGAGTGCTTCCCAAGCCGATTCAAGAATCTCTTGTTGACGTGCTACGCAATTGGCAACATTGGCAGGCGACCACTCAGAGATGGCATTCTCATCTTTACGGAACATTCCCTCGCCCGAGCATGGAGCATCTACTAAGATAGCATCAAAGAGATGGGGTAGGGATTCAAATGCTAAAGGAGCATTAGAGGTAACCATACAGTTGGCATTACCCCATTTAGCAATATTTTCGGCTAAGATGCGACTACGGTTTCGTATATATTCATTGCTCACTAAAAAACCTTCACTAAGGTGCTCGCTCAACAGAATGGATTTCCCTCCGGGTGCAGCACACATATCCAATACCAATGCTTTGGTAGGTATATGTTGCTTTATGGCATGCGATAAGAACATTGACGATGCCTCTTGGACATAATAGGCACCACTATGCCATAGTGGATCGAGCGTAAACTGAGGACGTTCGGTAAGATAATAGCCGGCATTGCACCATGATACTCTATTATTGAGATATGGCAATTCCAATTTATTATTCATGTGAATAGCCACAGGAGTTTCGCTGGTGAGTGCCTGCAAAAAAGCTGCATACTCATCATGGAGTATGGCTTGTGTCTCTTCCTTAAATGCTTGTGGCAGCTTGGCAACCATTAATTCGGTAGCTGTTCTCTCTGCTTTCTCTTCCGACATGTTATTTTGAATTTATTTCCCTAAAGGGTTTACGCATTATATGTTATATCAATGTGCTTTGCAACTCCTCAATCTCCTCTTGTAGAGATTCCCAAAGTGTTAGATGTTCATTGAGTTCTGCTTTACTCTTCTCGTATAGTGTTAAACTCTCGGTGGTAGTATTTCCATTTGAGAACTCCTCTTCTAAGTTGGCTATCTCTGTTTCAAGTTTCTCTATCTTCTTCTCTTCCTCCTCCACTTGTTTCTCTACCTTACGAAGTTTCTTATTCTGTTCTTTACGCCATTCGTAATTATTTTTGCTCTCGTCATTCCCAATAGAGACTTTGTTAAGTTCCTTCTTCTCTGTTTGCGCACGTTCAATCTCTTTGAGATTATCCATGCGTTTATACTCCAGGAACTCAGTAATGCCACCCAAGTGTTCTTTCACCTGTTGGTTGCCAAACTCATAGACTTTATCTACCAATCCGTCTAAGAAGTCACGGTCGTGACTTACTAAGATTACAGTACCATCAAAAGCTTTAATAGCCTCTTTGAGTACATCTTTTGAGCGCATATCTAAGTGGTTTGTCGGCTCGTCTAAGATGAGTAGGTTTACAGGTTCAAGTAACAGCTGAATCATTGCCAAGCGGCTGCGTTCTCCTCCCGAGAGTACTTTAACCGGTTTCTCCGAAGCATCTCCTCCAAACATGAAGGCTCCAAGAATATCGCGTATCTTGGTACGAATATCGCCCACAGCAACATAATCAATGGTATCGAAAACGGTTTTATTTTCGTCTAAAAGGCTGGCTTGGTTCTGTGCAAAATAGCCTATCTTAACACCATGTCCCAATTTTAGTGTTCCATTGTATGGAATTTGCTCCATAATACACTTTACCAAAGTAGATTTTCCTTCGCCATTACGACCCACGAAAGCTACTTTATCGCCTCGGCGAATATGCATATTGACATTGCCAATCACCAAATGATCGCCATACGATTTCTCTAAGTTTTCAATCTCTACTGGCAGTACACCCGAGTGTGGCGCCGGTGGAAATTTCAAATGAAGTTGAGAATTATCCTCCTCATCTACCTCTATACGTTCCAGTTTTTCTAACTGTTTAATACGGCTCTGTACTTGTACAGATTTAGTAGCTTTATATCTGAAACGTTCTATAAAGTCTTCGGTATCGGCAATTTGCTTTTGTTGGTTCTCAAAAGCACGCTGTTGTTGTTCTCTACGTTCTTTACGTAACTGAATATAGTGTGAGTAGTTTACCTTATAGTCATAAATAGTACCTAAAGTTATCTCTATGGTACGTGTGGTTACCGCATCTAAGAATGTGCGGTCGTGACTCACTAAGATGACAGCACTGCTCGATGTTTTCAAGAAGTTTTCTAGCCACTGAATAGATTCAATATCTAAGTGGTTGGTAGGTTCGTCCAATAAAAGTAGGTCTGGATGTTGAATGAGGAGCTTGGCAAGTTCAATACGCATGCGCCATCCCCCGCTAAATTCAGAGGTTTGTCGGTCAAAGTCGGTGCGCTTAAAACCTAACCCTATGAGGGTTTTCTCGGCCTCGGCAATGCGATTGTTACCTCCCATAAGTAGCAGACGCTCATTCTCGTGTGAGAGCTTCTCTATTAAATCATGATACTCCTGCGATTCATAGTCGGTACGTTCTGATAGTTCTTGGGTGAGACGCTCAATCTGTTTTTCCAATTTGTTTATATCGGCAAAAGCACTTTGTACCTCTTCCATAAGAGTGTGCTGGTCGTGCACCAATAGATGCTGTGGTAAATAACCAATAGTAATATCTTTAGGCATGGACATACGCCCAGAAGTAGGGGGTTGTTTGCCGGCAAAGAGTTTTAAGAGTGTAGTTTTACCGGCACCATTTTTACCTACCAATGCTATCTTTTCTTTTGCATTGACAAGGAATGTAATATCTTCAAAGAGGGGAGTACCGGTAAAATCTATCGTTAAATGGTCTACTGTTATCATATATGTGAAGAGCTTATTGCTGTATTATTAAGGGTCTCTAATTTGAAGGCACAAAGATACAAATTATTAAAGGGTTACCAAAGTGTCGCCCTTCCATCTTAAACGATTCTTTACCGATTGGTGAGTAGCAATAAAAAAACGAGAATACATTCATATATTCTCGTTTTTTCTTTATCGGATGTAGTGATTATTTATTTGCAATTTCCCAATAGCAACGTTTAGGAGAAACAATCTCGCCCGATTCACGTAACTCTTTCATTACTTTATCTACTACTTTACGGTCAAGCCCTGTTAGTTCTGCTACTTTACCTGCATTAATAGGTGCATCGGCCTTGCGAATAACCTCTAAAATCTTGTCTTTGTCCATAGTTTTGTTAATTTATTAGGTTCAATAATAGTATTATTTATATTTTTGGCATTATTACTTCCAATAGTATGCCATGTTTTGTCATCTCCCAAATAAAAGTATTGTAAGATTCAATTTACAAATAAAGAGGTGTTATTAGTGAATTGTAAGAACATCTTTTAAGAGTTCCTTAGCCGTTTCTTTGGTAGCTTCCGATGGGTTTTTACCTCCCATCATCTCAGCAATTTCCACTATACGCTCTTGGTCTGTTAATAGAATCAGATGCGTTTCGGTACTATCGTTAAGGTCGGCTTTATAGACTTTAAACTGATGTGCCCCTTTGGCAGCTATTTGTGGCAGATGCGTTATGGTAATCACTTGCATGTTTTGACCCATGCTCGACATCATCTCGCCCATGCGATGGGCTATTTCACCAGACACTCCTGTGTCTATCTCATCAAAGATGATGGTCGGCAATGCCGATTGTTTCATTACCAATGATTTTAAACTTAGCATTACCCTAGCTATTTCACCACCAGAAGCTATGGCAGCAATAGGGTTGAGAGCACTATTTTTATTGGCCGAAAAAAGGAATGTTACCTTGTCGGTACCGGTAGGTGAGAATGATATAGGCTCTATTTGAATCTCTACTTGGGCATTTTTTATGCCTAATAAGATAAGTTTCTCAACTAAATCGTGAGCCATAGACTCCTTTACAGAGAGACGTTTCTGTGAAAGAGCTGTGGCATATTGTTGCAACTTTTCTAATTCTGCATTCACCTCACCTTGTAGCGATTCTATTTCATGGTCGAATGCATCTATACGTTCCAACTTCTCTTCGTACTGTGCTTGAAGAGCTAATAACTCTTCAATACTCTCTACATGATGTTTCTGCTGCAATGTATAGATGTTATCTAAGCGACTTTCGATATTATTTTTCTCATTTGGATTATACTCTGTATCGCCTGCCGACATCTCTATCTGTGAGGTAATATCTTTAAGCTCTATGAACGAACTGTTTATGCGCTCAATGAGTTCTTCGCCTTGAGGAAGATATTGACCTATTTTGTTTATAGCTTGTGTAGCCTCTCGTAATTGAGAGAGAATGCCAATGTCGTCATTGTCTAAGCATTGGAAAGCTCTGGAAAGTTCTGTCTTTACTTCTTCTGCATGGTTTAAACGCTCTAGCTGTTGTTCTAATAGCTCTTGTTCCCCTTCTATAAGCTGTGCTTCGGAGAGTTGATTCCATTGGAATTGTGCATAGTCTCGTTCTTCTTGCCATTGCAATGCTAAGGCTTCAGTCTCTTGGAGTCTCTTCTCTAGCAGTCGGTATGTGCTATAGCTTTTTTGATACTCTGTGAGTTCTTTCTGACTTTTCGCTACAATATCTACTAAGTCTCTTTGGAAGTCCGACTCATTGAGCAGTAGATTTTCGTGCTGCGAATGAATATCAATTAATCTGGATACAACCTGTTTTAGTTGGTTTAAGTTCACAGGAGTGTCGTTAATGAAAGCTCGGCTCTTACCGTTAGGTAAAAGTTCACGTCTTACAACACTCTCCTCTTCGTAATCTAATTCTAATGAATTAAAGAGAGGTTTTAAGCCGTAGTTAGCCACCTGAAAGGTTGCTTCAACAATGCATTTATGCTCGGCATTCCTTAATACCTTGGTATCTGCTCTTTGGCCTAATACTAAGATCGGAAGAGCACACTTCTGCACTCCAGTCACATTCAGAAATCTCGTATGC
>CAMTOX010000116.1 GCA_947074225.1 uncultured bacterium | reverse complement strand
ACTATAGCCTACACTCTTTCCCTACACGACGCTCTTCCGATCTAAGATTATAAGACAAAGAATACACACATATGAACATTTCTTACAAATGGCTTAAAAAATATATCTCAACAGATGTATCGGCCGATGAATTATCAAAGATATTAACCTCTATAGGCTTAGAGGTTGGTGCTGTAGAGACCGTTCAAACCATTAAAGGTGGTTTAGAAGGTTTAGTAGTGGGCGAAGTATTAAGTTGCGAAGATCATGAAAATTCAGACCACTTACATGTTACCAAAGTAAATATTGGTGCAGCAGAACCGCTTCAGATTGTTTGTGGCGCTGCAAATGTTGCAGCAGGTCAGAAAGTGATTGTGGCCACAGTAGGTACAAAACTCTACTCAGGCGAAGAATCTTTTACCATTAAACGTTCAAAGATTCGTGGTGTAGAGTCATTAGGAATGATCTGTGCTGAAGATGAGATTGGTGTAGGAACATCGCATGATGGAATCATGGTACTTCCTAATGACACTTTAGTAGGATTACCTGCAAAGAGTTATTTCAACCTTGACGACGATACTCTATTGGAAGTTGACATTACTCCAAACCGCATAGACGCAGCCTCTCACTATGGTGTAGCAAGAGATTTAGCTGCTTACTTTGCAGCACGAGACATTGATGCCGGATTAGTACGTCCAGATGTTGAGAATTTTAAAACTAACGATGCTCCAGCTCCTATCACAGTAAAAGTTGAAGATGCTAATTTGGCACCACGTTATGCTGGTATAAGTATTAAAGGAATTACTGTTGCACCATCGCCAAAATGGTTACAAGATTGTTTAAACATTATTGGCCTACGTCCTATCAATAACGTTGTAGATGCTACAAACTATATATTACACTCATTTGGTCAACCTCTCCATGCTTTTGATGCAGGGAAGATTAAAGGTGACGTGATTGAAGTAAAGTGTGTTGCCGAAGGAACAAAGTTCACTACTCTTGATGGTGTTGAACGTACATTAGGAAGTGATGACTTAATGATCTGCAACAGCGAAGAACCAATGTGTATAGCAGGTGTTTTTGGAGGCCTTGACTCTGGTGTTACAGAACAGACAACCGACATCTTTATAGAGAGTGCATATTTTAACCCCATATCCGTACGCAAAACAGCTCGCCGTTTCGGCTTAAATACCGATTCAAGCTTCCGTTTTGAACGTGGCGTAGATCCTAATAACACTATTTATGTATTAAAGTATGCTGCCCTATTGATTCAAGAACTTGCAGGAGGTACTATTACAGGTCCAATAATTGATTTATACCCATCGCCTATTGCAAACTTCGATGTTAAACTATCAATAGATAAGACACAACGCCTAATAGGAAAGAAGATACCTGTTGAAACTATAGAAACCATATTAAAAGGTCTAGAAATAGAGATTATTTCAAAAGATAATGATCTTTATAACTTAATGGTTCCAGCATACCGTGTCGATGTACAGCGTGACGTAGATGTCATTGAAGATATTCTTCGCATCTATGGATATAATAACATTGAATTAACAGATAGTCTTCACTCTAACTTAAGCTATTGGCAGCAACCAAATAGTTTTGCATTACAGGAGCAAATATCGGAACAACTCACGGCACAAGGTTTCAATGAAATTATGAACAACTCACTTACAAAAGGTAGTTATTATACTGGAATTGAAGATGTGTACACCGAAGAAAATTGTGTTCGCATTATGAATGCATTGAGTTTAGATTTGAATGTAATGCGCCAAACCATGCTATTTGGTGGCTTGGAGAGTCTTGCTTATAACATAAATCGTCAAAATAGTGATTTACATTTCTATGAATTCGGTAATTGTTATAGATACGATGCTTCAAAAAGTAATGCAGAGAATCCATTAAAAGCTTATAGCGAAGATTATCACCTAGCATTATGGGTTACCGGTAAACGTTATAGTGGTAGTTGGGCTATATCTGAACAGAAGAGTTCTTTTTATGAGTTAAAAGCTTATGTACAAAATATCTTGCGTCGTTTACGTATAGACCTTAAAAAGCTTCAGATTGTTGAGATTCAAAATAGTCTTTATAGTGAAGCTTTAGAAATACGTAATGCCGGAGGCAAACTCCTTGCTACTATTGCTACCATCTCTAATGCAATATTAAAACGTTTCGACATAAATAATGCTGTATTCTATGCCGACATAGAATGGAAAGCTGTATTGAAAGAGTATAGTAAAAAGCAGATTAGCTATCAAGAGATTTCAAAATTCCCTGAAGTAAAACGTGACCTGGCTCTATTAGTCGATAAGAAAGTGACTTTTGCTGAGATTGAGAAAATCGCTTATAGCACTGAACGTAAACTCTTGAAACAGGTGAGTTTATTTGATGTTTATGAAGGTAAGAATTTAGAAGAGGGTAAGAAGTCGTATGCAGTAAACTTTACACTTCAAGATAGTGAGAAGACCTTAAATGATAAGCAGATTGACGCAATCATGCAGAAACTAATTAAGAATTATACAGACCAACTTGGAGCCAAGCTGCGTTAAGTTGGATCAATATTAATATTGAATAGTCATTATAAAAGCACTTTATGATAGGATTTCCTGACATGAAGTGCTTTTATTGTAACTATGGAACCTTATAGTATTGATAAACGGTATTAAAAACAACAAGAAAATGCTATCAGATTTTGTATCGGAAAAAATCAAAGCCGAATTTAATTATACTCCCACCAATGAGCAAAGCAAGGCTATTGAGTTACTAGCAAGCTTCTGTACACTACCAACAGAACAGAAACTTTTTATACTAAAGGGATATGCTGGAACTGGTAAAACCACATTAGTCAGTGCTCTTGTTAAGGCAATGCATGGTATGGGTCAAAAGTGTGTACTCTTAGCTCCTACAGGAAGAGCTGCCAAAGTACTATCGGGATATTCTGGCTATAGTGCTTGGTCTATTCACAAGGAGATATATAGACAGAAATCTATAAGCGAATTTAATTTTTCTGTTAGCTACAATAAGCACAAGAATACTCTTTTTATTATTGACGAAGCCTCAATGATTTCCAACTATAGTTCAGAAGGTACAACTTTCGGGAGTGGACGTTTATTGGATGATTTAATGGAGTATGTATATAGTGGAGACAACTGTAGCATGGTTTTAATGGGCGATACTGCTCAGCTACTACCTGTAGGGCAAGATGAATCGCCTGCACTAAACATTGATTATATGGCAGGATATGGTATGCACATGATGCAGTGTGAGTTAACAGAAGTAGTCCGACAAACGGGTGAAAGTGGCATACTCAATAATGCTACTGCCTTACGCCAAATAATAACAGGAGAAACGTCGCAGCCAATGAAATTCAACGTCGACTTTCCTGATATAAAACGTTTGGGAGGTGTAGACCTAATAGATACCCTTCAATCTTCATACAGTGAGGTGGGAGAATCAAATAGCATTATCATTAGTTATTCTAATAAACGCGCCAATTTATATAATAAAGGGGTGCGAAATCAGGTGTTATTGAAAGAAGATGAATTATCTTCAGGAGAATTATTAATAATAACAAAAAATAACTACTTTTGCAGCAAAGCTTATGAACAAATTGATTTCATTGCCAATGGTGATATTGCAGAGATAGTGCGAATTCGCAAATATATCGAGATGTATGGTTTTCGGTTTGCCGATATGGTTCTGAGATTATTAGATTACGACATTGAGATTGAGGCACGAGTACTTTTAGATACTCTACACACCGACTCTCCAGCCATAAATACTCAATTAAACAATCAGCTATATGAACGTGTAGCAGAAGATTATGCCGACATAAGTAACAAAAGAGAGCGTTATAAACAGATGCGTGATAATGAATTCTTAAACGCTCTACAAGTAAAATATGCCTATGCAATGACCTGCCATAAGGCTCAAGGTGGTCAATGGCAACATGTATTTGTAGACCAAGGATACCTTCAGGAAGATCAAATATCGTCAAGTTATTACCAATGGCTATATACAGCAATAACACGCGCCACAGAGAAAGTATGGTTAGTGAACTTCTCTGACTTTTTTTTCTAAGAACAACTAATACAATAACATAAACAGACCTTTACAAGACCATGAATCGATCTTTACGCTTAACCCTATTCCTCACTCTTGCAATAACAGCATGCATAACCAGTTGTACAAAGTTAAACTGGGATGAGATAAACAATCAAGAGTATAATACCTCATTAGGAATTCCATTAGGTAAAGTTGAGGCAACATTTATGAATCTACTATCCAATGTTAATGATTCCATCATAGTTGGCGACAGCCTCACTAGGGAGTGTTATATCTTTTGGAAGGAAAAGAATAACATCATCAATTTTGACATAGCAAACTTTACAATGGGAGGTAACTTAAATGAGATAATCTCAATTAAAGATGAGCTACCCAATGGTGAAGCATTATTAATGGGAGGAAGCATAACTATTCCTGCCGGAGAGAAGATATCTTTTTCAACTTCTTACGATTACGACTTCGTATTCAACGAATTTAGCAGTGAAGTAATTACGCGAGTAGATAGTATGCTGGTAGGATCATCCGTACTAAATTGCCAATATTCACTTGAGAATATAAACATTAGCGACAACACTCCACTAAAAATGATTATCAGTTTTCCAGATATAACATATTTGGAAAATTATACCATAGAACGAATCATATCTAATAGCATTGGATCATTTAATGAAACTTTGGAAAATTATCTCTTACATTTCAATAACGATGAAACAAAAACACCTATACGTATTGATTTTGAAATTGTTTCAGACGGAAATTTAACTATCCATCCAAATTCTACCATACAATTAAGCTCTCAATTTAGACTTATACAATCTCAAATTGCATGGGGTTATTTTGATCATGCTAAATATGTGAGTAGAGATTTAATTCAACAGGTACTTCCTGAAAACTTCTTCGACAATCCTAATATCACTAATAATAAGCTACTCTTTGCCGATCCCAAAATAAACTTAAACATTCATAGTAATGTAGGTATTCCTCTGATATTTAACTTTGACAGCATATATGTTATCACTACTAATAACGAGAGAATATATGCCGACTTTGATGGATCGACAAAATTCACTATGCCAATAGATAAACCTTCGACCACCTATGGTACCGATATTCATACTTTTACATTTGACAAAGAGTATGGTAAAACAAACCGATTATTTGAAGCTATTCCTAAAGAGATTATTTATCAATGGGAAGTTGCGACACAACAATATAAGAGTGATGACGATAAGATTCATTACTTAGTTGAACCTATAGAGTTAACTATGGATGTGGAAGTGATGATTCCATTACAACTAAATCCAACTTCATTCTTCACCTACTCAGACACTATAGAAGCTAACTTATCTGATCTCATAGGTTCTACTGATTCAATGGAGAATATCAATATCGAGGTCTTAAAACTCTATTTAAAGCACGTCAACAGAATGCCATTAAAGACTACTGTAACACCTTATTTCCTAGATGAAAATTCAAATATCATTGACTTTGACTGCCAAATAGAAATTGCCTCGGCTAAAGTAGATAGTGAAGGAGCTGCAATTGAGGAGAACATTGGAGAATCTGTTATAGAAATAAAGTCCGAAGACATAGATAAAATCATGAAAACCAATAAAATTGCGCTCTATATTAACTTCTATGGCTATGATGAAAATTCAATGATAAAAATTACAATGGACGATAAACTATCTTTGCATCTAAGTGTATTTGCTAAAGGAGGCATTAAACTTAACAACTCAACTACAGAATAAAGTTCATACTATACCATTATATCACTATCATGAGACTTATAAAACATATCACTCTAATTATCATTCTTGGAATAACCACTTTAAACCTTGCCTCGCAAAATAGTAATACACTCTATTTTATGGATAATATTGGCGGAAGAACCGATATGAATCCAGCATTAATACCCGATTGCAATGGTTATTTCGACTTCATTATTTTACCTAACCTTTACTTTGGCGCTGGCAACAATGCCCTAACCTTACACGATTTAGTATTTAATAAGAATGGAGTTACAACCTCTATATTATCACCAGGATATAACATTGCAAATCTAAATAAAGTAGTTCCGTTAACCACTCAGATTAATAGCGATATTAAACTCAACATCTTCAATGTAGGATGGCAAACCAACAGAAAAAACTATTATACAATAGGATTTAACATACGAGCCACCGTTAATGGTTACATTCCACGCGATATGATTCGTTTTGCTGTTCAAGGAACACCTGAAGAGTTTGGAAATAACCATTACAATTTAAAAACGTTAGGTGTTGATGCCACAGTATTAAGTGAATTATCGGCTGGTTATACACGTAAAATTAATGAAAAATGGAGTGTTGGTGCTACCTTAAAGTTAGATCGGAAGAGCACACGTCTGAACTCCAGTCACATTCAGAAATCTC
>CAMTOX010000115.1 GCA_947074225.1 uncultured bacterium | reverse complement strand
ACGTGGCAGAGATGACTGAACGTATACAGACTCAAATTCGGGTGATAAAAGATTCTAACGGAAGGAGTCATATCGAGGTGGTTTAATCTTACTATACCCGATATAAAGAGCCGCACAGTAGTGTTATAACTTGCTGTGCGGCTCTTTGTATATTACTTTTTCTTGCGTGGTTTAATGCAGTTACAATCGGAACTGATTCTTTTCTCGCGAGGAATAAACCGATAGAGAATGGTAAACTTTATGCCAACCATAAAGGGATGAAGCGATCCTTGACTATACCCAATGTTGCTCAATGTACTATTTAAATCGTAAACATTGGGTTCTGAACCTGAAAATACCGGGATATATCCTCTGCTTGAAGCGCTGTTTGTTAGGTCAATGTGTTGCGAATTGCTCCAGTTGCTCTTATAGTTATTAATATTCAATAACCCATACTCGGCAAAGAGTCCTATCCGATAGTTGAGTTGATATTTAAACTTTTGTTTGTCTAAAATAGTCGTTGGCGAGGAGCTAAGACGTTCGTTTAGGTCGATTCCAAACTCTACAGCACCCGAGATATTCAAATTAAAGTGTGCTTTGCCTTTACTACTGTATTTATCTTGATACAGATGGTGGTTGGGCATCTCTAAATAGGGATCTATTGCCATGGCATCATTGGCATAGATATCTATATCGCCAAGTATTTTATACCATCCGCCATAACTCATACCCACTTTAGCTCCCGCTAAGAAGTAGAACTTATTCTCAAAGAGTCCTCCAAAGAGTAATGGTATAGAGATATATCCCACTGTGCGAATCTCTCTGAATTTCATAAACTCATAGCGGTAGGTAATGTCGGGATAGGGATAGCTCATGGTGCGTTCCATGATGAAATTGCTTAACTGTGAAGTGGAGTTGAGTAGGCTGGCTTCTATGCCGGTGGAGAAGCGAAACTCTTCGACCGAAAGCTCATACACCCATCCTAAAGTGGCTCCGGGACCACCAAGTGAGGAGAGATGAAAGAGACCATTATTGTCGAAATTCTGATCCAAGAGTGATGCATAACCCATACCTACTGAAAATCCCATATAGCTATAAGTACCTTCTTGGGCTTTTGTTACGCTGTAAGAACTAAGCACAAGGAGAAAAAACAAGACTCTATATTTCAGGTTGATTGACATAATCTCTTATTTCACTATAATTCGCGTGGTTTCACTATATTGATTCTCTAACCATATGGTTACAAAATAGAGCCCTTGTTGCGGCGGTAAAACTATTTCATTAAGCTCTATGTCAAGGGAATGTTCCGATAGTAGCATACCTACACTATTATACACAATGGCTTTTCCTTTCATAGGTAGACGCACTTTTAATATAGCATTTTGACTGCTTAGATATTCTATAGGGCTGTTTAATTCCACCATATCGGGTTCTACGGTTGGAGTGAATCCACAGCTCATCACACTCATAGGTTCTCCTTGGCGCTTTAAGGCAACAGCATATTCTGCCGTTAGGTCTAAAGCGCTATTCTCTAAATAAAGGTAAGAGTGAGTTGCACCAGCCAAAGCGGCTCCGTTTTTATACCATTGATAAGCCATAAAAGTGTAGCCTCCATTGTAGTGTTCATTCTTCACACTGAGCAGGTCGTTCCATCTTTGAAAGATAATATCACTTGGATAGAGTAAGGTAAACTCAATTGGAATCACTATATCTTTGCATACATTAGGACTATGAAATTGTAGTGATGCTTGATAGATATCGGGTTTCATCTCTTTACCTTCACTATTCTGTAATGGTATCCATATAGGGAGTGTGGCATCGGCATGGACAATATCTGTAAATCCACCCACCTTGCCTTTGGTATTGAAAAGAATTGAATAGCTACTTGGAGCAATATCGCTATGGTTATAAAGAATCTCCAGATGCGTATCGTTAGCACATAGAGTGGTGGCATACTGTACTGCTATCTCCATGGAATCCTCAATAGTTAGATAGAGAGCATATACGCTATCGCAATGTACGCCACTTAGCAAACTATCGTAGTAAATACCTTGGGCACTTAATGAGGTGCCTCTGAATGAAAAAATCTCACCCTCACAAATAGTGTCGAACTGTTCAAAGAGATAGGTATTATGTACAATTAGATTTCTGTAATAGATGCTATCGCAACCATCAGAAGAGATGAAACGATCCAATTGTTCGCCTGGCTCTTCATAAATATTTCTTCCCCAACTGTATGGCAGGTCGTTTAAACAGACTTCATGTTCTTCATGGATATGATAATCGGGGTATATATGCAGTGTCATCACTACTACGCTATCGCAACCATGGATGGTTTGTAGGGTGGCACTATCCATTCCGGCAGCATTAAAGGTGACTCCATTCCAGAGATAGGGGAGTTCAATGGGGCAGATGGCGTGGTAATCGGTAACATAATAGAGTGGGTGAACCACTAATGTCATTGTAACCAAACTATCGCAACCATACACAGAGGTAAGCATCGCATCTTTAACGTCTGCTTGATTAAAGGTTACACCATTCCACAAATACGGCAAATCACTTTGGCAAATCTCTTTTCGGTCGGATACCAAATAGGTGGGATGAATTTGTAGAGTCATCACAACGGTACTATCACATCCGGAAGATGAAGTAAGTAATACTGACTGTGTTGCTGCATCGGTAAAGGTCACACCATTCCATAAGTAGGGCAATAGGTTCACACAAAGGTCTACTGTATCGTAGATGGTATAGACACTATTTACAGTTAAAGTTAAGATTGTAATACTATCGCACCCCATCCAATTCTCAGCAGTGTCTCTATAGATACCTGTTTCGCTAAATAGCGTGTCCATGAATGCAAAAGTTTCACCTCGGCATATATCATGAACATAAAATACGCTATCGCAAGGAATACAATCTTTTACACGTACATAAATACTGTCGTAAAGGTCGCAAGTAACACCTGTAATCGTTAAATAATAAGTGCCATTGGCAGCACTATCGGCATAAAGGGCTATCTCTTTGCCATGTACACTATCGCCCATAGGGGTAATCCAAGTGTATGAAGCTAAACTATCTATGCCAATGATGAGGCCATAAAGTCGTATGGAGTCGTCCAAGCATACAATTCCTTTTTCAGAAAATGCCTTTTGTCCCGGGTCTATAGTCACTGCCACCATCTCTACATTTTGCACAAAACCGGCCCCACAACCATCGGTAATTCGTACCGAAAGGGTGTCGCCCACTGTACCCACCTGATGGAATATACCGCTCTGGTTGCTCTCTAACTCCTCTCCCTGCATATTATATTCAGAGTAAAGGGTAAACGTATAAGGCACAACACCGGTGGTGCTGTCTGGGATAATCTTGATAGTTCCTAAAGTATATTCCGGGTCGTCATCGTTTGCTAAACATACAAAGCCCATAGCGCTGCGCATGGCCATATTTACCGGTTGGTATACTATGGTGTCGTAGTGCCAAAAGCAGTTATAGGCACCATTACTATAGGTGGCACTAGAATTTGTGCTATTGCTCACATAATAGTGTATCACATATTGTCCGGGTTTTGTTAGCAGCAATGAATCGCTCCCTACTGCACCATAAGTGCTACCGTTAGAGAAGAGATAACCGCCACTTACTCCTCCAGCCAATTTAAAATAGGAGGTAACATTATAGGTTCCATTGGTATTACTATATTCCACCTTTCCTTTGGGTTTAATAATTATACCATCGCATGCGGGTTCCATCTCGTAGTAGAAACTATCTACTTGGTAGTAGTCATTAAAGAGCGCATTCAGAGTGATGGTATCTGTGCGTCCGCAATCGTCGGTGATACTCCAACGGTATATACCATCTTCCATTCGTTGATCTTGCAAATAGAAAGAACGGTTATGTAGATATAGTATGTCGCTACGGCGGTCACTATTCTCGATAATATAGCTCCATGTTTGTGTTGAGTCGTCATAGATGGCAGTGTAGTTATAACGATTGCTATCGGGACTCTCGAATAGTTCTATACGAGTTCCCTCTTTAAATTTATTGCTCGAGAAACCAATGCTTACCATCTGTTTACAAGGGAAATTCGTTTGACCGGCATTCCAAGTGGGTAGTGTTTGGTTCACATTAATAATGGCAATGTTATTAACCAACTCACAACCTCTATTGTCGACCACTCGAATGTGGAATCTATGTCCAGAATAGTTCTCTGGATCGTAGAGAAGCCATTGCCATTGCTTATGCATAATGAGGGAATCGTTCACTAAGATGGTACCCGAAGTGCTATCGGTAATGGTGAGGGTAAGTGGAATGGTGTAATAATAGTCGCCATTATAACGCACGCCCCAATAGCGAGAACATCCATCGTCGTTCAAGTTGGTGAAGGTGCTATAAGAAGGTTTGTTTATAGTTGTGCTTCTTTGGCAGGCTATCTCATCGCACCCTTTTACACGCATACGTATTGTATAGACTGTGCCCCATATATCACAATAAGCATTTGCTGTGCTGATGGTGTCGTATACAACGCCATCGCGAGGCATGTCGCTCCATTCACTATAGTTTATTCCGTCACGACTATAAGAATATTCCCACCACACAGCATTACCATCTGTATGCTCCTTATAATATTTATAAGTATCGGTGGTATAGTTCAGAAGTTTTAATGGAATGATATTATAACTTCCCTGCTTGATATTCCCTGAGTTAGGATAAACAGAGCAATTGTAATCGTAATCTACATAGCGAATCTCCTCGTTGATATTGGGAAGAGTATATCCACACCCATCAGTAATTTGTAACACATAAATTCCTGCATCTAAATCTGAAATGTTGTAGTAGTGAAGATAGTTGTCCGACGCCTCATTGAATCCAAAATGTTGATAGCTGTTAATGGTGTCGGTGCGTAGATATACCCCATCTTTATATACCTCTACATAGTAAGGAAAGATACCATCGGTAATTTTCACTTGTATGCGTCCGGTAGGCATACATTGAAAAGAGTGGCGTGTGCCATAGGTATTGCTGCCTATTCCTACTACTTTGGAGGCTTGTGGTACTATATAATTGCCACCAATAGTGGCTCTTAGACTTTTAGTAATGGAGTTGTCGCCCAACACTCCATTTATTGTTACCATATAACTTCCCGCCGAGAGGTTGCTGAAGTTGGCACTCACACCTTGGTAGCTATTGCCGTTGCCGGTGACCAAGTAGTTTATTTGTGTAAGTTGAGGCACAGAATCGCCCAAGAGTCGAATTTGCAAGGTGCCATCGGCTTGACACTCTGAGTCGGAAGTTACTACTTCAACATTGAAAAGGGTGTCGGCATCAAGATTTAATGTCAGAGTCAATATCACTACACTGTCGCAGCCGTTAGCACCTGTCAACTCTTGACGGTAGGTCCCAGCAGCAGAAGCTTCAAAACCATAGTTGTTATAAGTGCTTCCAGAAGTAAAGGTAGCGCTGATGTTAGTTTCGCTCACTGTCTTTTCGCTCAAATAGAGAATATAGTAGAAACCGCATCCTTGCTCATCGCCTCCATAGCGTGTATACTTTTGGGTGGTGGGGCTGCTAATGTCGAAGCCATTAGCCGTATAATGGCTCAAACCTGAACAGATGGTGTCATAGAGAATCGTGTCGGATATTTGTACCTGCTCAATATTATATATTACAATACTATCGCATCCATTAGGGAGCATAGTGTGTGTAATATATTGTCCCGGGGCATATATGGTACCATAGTTGGCAATATAGAAAGAACCTCCACTGCATAGTGTGCCATAGTTAATAAGTGTGTCTAGTTGGGGAGGTAATATTTGAAGCTGTAGCACGCTTAAGGTGTCGGAAAGTGAAGTGTCGCAATAAATTCCCGATGTATGGTAAAAGTTTCCATGCCACCATAGTGAATCGCCGGCACATAGCTCTAGGTAAGTTGAATCTACCACCAAAGTGCTTCCGGTGTTTCCTTCATCGCTCTCATCCCAAGCTGCAGCTTGAATGGCCGAAGTTGCCATGGCTGTATTAACGAAGTGAATACCCTCATCTCTTGATGCTGCAGATAGATTCAAAACCAGACACAGGAATAATATGCTAAGCAAAAGTATAGCTCTATTCATGCAATATTTGAATTAGTGTTTAGATAAGCTTATATTACCACACCTTTGGGGATAATGGGTAATGAGTTGAATAACAAGTGACAAAACTAATTATAATTATTTTAAGAAAGATATGATATTAAAGTTTTAACAATAAAAGATTTAAACATATTTGGATTGAAAAGTAAATAAATTATAATTTACTAAACTCAATAAATATATATTAATCACTTTCTACTTGAGATTGCAACAAAAATGCCCGCTCACCAATAATATATATTGTTGAGCGGGCATTTTATATGGATAATGTAGTGTAAAATAGATTTTCGAAATCTATTTTATTTACTCCACTCATTGAAATGATTAAGCAAATCTTCCCATACTTTCTCTAGTCCGAATT
>CAMTOX010000114.1 GCA_947074225.1 uncultured bacterium | reverse complement strand
GTTGCCAATTCATCATTACCTACACCACTAGCTGTTAATGAACAAGTAGCTTTAGTAATTTGGCGTATCTCTGTATAGATTTTTTGAAATGCTGTTGTTGCCATATCTTTTTTGATTCCTGTTATTATTTCACACGTTCTGCTAAAATCTCTGTCAATGATTCACGATATTTCTCGAACGCATCTGAATGGAATTCACAATAGTTCATCTGCTTACACAAGTTGATGATACGTTTGAAATAGTCCGATACCTCAATGAAGGTGTCGAATCCATACTCTTTCTCACACATCTCCATCACTAAATTTAGCATATATTCTTGACGATCTAACGGACATACAGAGTCAATCTTATCAAATGCATCTTGCTGTAAGATAACAAAGTCAATCACTTCCGACTTCCAGAAGGTGATGTGATATTCTACTGGTACACCATCGTCGCCCAAGATATTGATTTGCTCTTGAACCTCTTTACCACGTTGTAACATGGTTTTCATATGATTCACCTTACCAATCCAATCTCCTTGAATCTTTGTTTTGATATAAGCTTCAAATTCAGGATATTCAATATATTTAGAATAACTGTCGATAGGGTTTACTGCAGGATAACGTTTACGGTCGGCACGATCTTGTTCTAAGGCATAGAAACAACGTGCTACCTTTTTAGTACTCTCTGTTACAGGTTCTTTCAAGTTACCGCCAGCAGGAGATACTGTACCTATAAAAGTAATAGATCCTGTAGCATCATTTCTTAAATGAACATAACCTGCGCGACTATAGAACGCACCAATGATTGAGGAAAGGTCCATAGGGAAGGCATCTGGTCCAGGTAACTCTTCCATACGGTTACTCATTTCACGTAATGCTTGAGCCCAACGCGATGTAGAGTCGGCCATTAATAATACTTTCAATCCCATAGCACGGTAATACTCTGCAATAGTCATTGCTGTATAAACAGATGCTTCACGAGAAGCTACAGGCATGTTAGAGGTATTTGCAATGATGATTGTACGTTCCATCAACTTTCTGCCTGTGTGAGGGTCTTCCAATTCAGGGAACTCAACGAAGATTTCTACAACCTCATTTGCACGTTCACCACAAGCAGCCATAATCACAATATCGGCATCGGCTTGTTTTGAAATAGCGTGCTGCAGCACAGTCTTACCTGTACCAAAAGGTCCGGGAATGAAACCTGTACCACCTTCTACAATAGGGTTCGCAGTATCAATGGTTCTAACACCGGTTTCTAGAAGTTTAAATGGACGTGGTTTATCTTTATGTACTTCAATGGCACGTTTCACAGGCCACTTCTGTATCATTGTTACTTTATGTTCATTTCCTTCGGCATCTACTAATAGTGCTATTGTATCTTCAATTTTGTAGTCACCGGCAGGAACCAATGATTTGATGGTAAAAGTTCCTTCAAAAGTAAAAGGGACCATGATTTTATGAGGTTGGAAATTTTCATCCACTTCTCCTAACCAAGAGGCTGCTTGAACAGTATCGCCCACTTGAGCCAATGGTTTGAAAGCCCATAATTTGTCACGATCTAAAGGGAAGTTATACTCACCACGTTGCAAGAAGGTACCATGAAGTTTGTCCAAGTCATTCTCTAAACCATCGTAGTTTCGCGATAATAGACCAGGACCTAATATCACTTCAAGCATGTGACCTGTAAACTCTACCGGGTCACCGATTTTTAAACCGCGTGTGCTCTCAAATACCTGAGCAAATACGCCATCACTGGTCACCTTTAAGACCTCGGCCATCAACTGTTGACCTTTTACAGTGATATAGCAAATCTCATTCTGAGATACCGTACCTTCGGCATCAATAGTCACAAGGTTTGATATAACGCCTTTTACTTTTCCTTTTGTAGACATATATGTTGTATTTATTTTTTGTTCCTATTTTTTTAGGCAGTTTTCTGAAAATGTACTTGCTGTTTCATCTCATCGAGTAAACCGCGGAATACCTTTTCACCCTCTTCAGGTGTTAAACCGCTCCAGCGTTGCATTAACTGACAACGTATGAAGAATGCTAGTACACGTTCTATTGAGAAGTAATGGAAAAAAGTTTGCTCTTCTAACCATGCCCACTTCAATGCATCAATACGTTTTTCGCGTTCCAATAAATTAGGTTCTTCGGCTATGGTAAAGAGAAGTTCCAAATTGTCTATCACTCCCGTTAAACCAAAGTCGCGTGCATTGGTGCTTTTAATAGATTTTGCAACATCATTATCGCCCAATACATTCGTTTTAATATCTAAATTATATTTCCGACAATAGTAAGCTGTCAATATATTGTTTAGATTCAAACAGAAAGTAAACCATTCCGATAAAAACTTGTTTTTACATTTACAGCCATTCTCGTAATAGAGTGTTGCTAAGAAATTTTCATGCAATCCTAAAGTCGGTTCTATCTTCTCATCGGTCACTGCATTATAAAATGTAGGGAAATATACCGGTAAACGTTTGTCTTTGGGTATATCGCTCTCCTGCATAATAGTGATTCCTTCTGCAAGATCTTCAGCCGATAGGGTTCCCAAAAGTGATAACTCGGCCTCTTTATTGGCCAAATATGCCAATAGGTTCTTATTGTCGTATTCCTGTTGCAATAGCTTGAGCAACTCAAGGTCCTTGCCTTTAAGTGTCTCATGTAGCTCGGCTAGTAACGACTCTAACGACGGCACATTCTTTAAATTCTCCGGTTGTAAATCGGGTAAACCGGCTACCAAACAATAGTAATTCATATCAGTGTATTGGGACTTCTAAATAGTTGCTTTAAGAATAGAAGGTAGTGGATAAAGAGAACGATGGCATATTCATAAAACCATCGTTTATCTGCTTAAAAAAGCATCTCTACCAATTTTGGACGCAAAAACTCTTTAAAATACGCAATAAATTCTTCGTCGCCAAAGGCAATTTTGTAACCACCCTCTGCAGGACGAATCACAAATTCACTCTTACCTTTTGTGGTAGTTATGGTAACACTACCGTTAAGCAATGTTTTAGCTTGAGTTTGGAAGTAGTTTGTCAATGCTTCAGCATCTTTAGCCTCAATTTCTACATGACCGTCTTTAGCCCATTGTTCGGCAATCTTAACAATTACCTCCTGCATGAAACTCTTATCGGCAGTAGCTGCTTTGATACTATCGCTTACGATATCGCCACATACCATATTGGTGATGTCGGTTTTTAAAGCATTCATCGCTTGACCGGCAAATAGTTTTAATTCCGACTCGGTGTTGCTCTTTAACTCATCGGCTTTCTTTTGTGCCTCTTTAATAGTACGTTCAGCTTCTTGTTGAGCCACGGCAATAATGTCTTTGGCTTGTGTTTGAGCTTTGGCAACAATGTCGGCTGCCTCAGTCTTACCTTTCTCTACTCCTTCGTTGTAGCTTTTATCAGTCAGTTCTTGCAGTTTGGTATTCATACCTTATATGTTTATTTAACGGTTTCTTTATTGCGATTTTTTAATCCTCGCAAAGGTAGATTATTTTTTTGCTAAACACAAAATATTCTTCTATTTTTGTTGACATAAAATATATTTTCGTAAGTACTTATGTAAGAGAAATATTAATAGGAGTATAGATCTGTTTATTTTACTTTTTGTCTCTTTTTCGACAAAATATTTTCAAGATTTATCCAATTCTCAATACAAATAGTATACCCTAAATAGATGCCACTATTTTCTCTTTTTTTCTACTTAAAACTACAAAGATTATGATACCACAACGCTACTTTATAAAGCTTGCATACAATGGTGCTAACTACTGCGGTTGGCAAATACAACCTAACGGTATTGCTGTGCAACAACGTTTACAAGAGGCACTCTCAACCTTGATGCGTCAACCTATTGAAGTGGTTGGGGCAGGTCGTACCGATGCCGGTGTGCATGCCACAGGTATGGTAGCACATTTCGAGGCACCACAACCCATTACCGATATCACAAAGTTGTTACGTAATCTAAATAGTTACTTACCCAACGATATTGCTTTGTACGATATGTATCCGGTAACACCCGATGCCCATGCCCGTTTTGATGCTACGGCACGTACCTACGAATATTGGGTGGTGCAACACAAATCGCCATTTCATCAAAATACTGCTTGCCGCATGACTCAACCGCTCGACTTTGAACTGATGAACCAAGCAGCAGCACTGCTCTTTAATTACACCGACTTCACCAGTTTTAGTAAACTACATACCGATGTTAAAACAAACCTATGTACCATTATGTTTGCGCAGTGGGAACAACGTAACGATGTGTGGGTATTTACCATCCAAGCCAACCGTTTCTTACGCAATATGGTGCGCGCCATAGTAGGTACCCTCTTCGAAGTAGGATTACACCGCATCACCCTAGAAGAGTTCTGCCAAATCATTGAAGCCAAAGACCGAGGAAGGGCAGGACACTCGGTGCCGGCACATGCACTCTACTTAACTAAGGTGGATTATCCGGAAAGCATCCTGTTGATAATGGCTACTCAATAATTAATAAAAAGGGTTATAACGACATGGTTAAAAAAAGTTATATTCAAACCTTGTCGTTATCATAGAGAATAAAATTATTATCCAATTTCTTCTTTACTTTCAATCGCTATCAAATCGTAAAAGGCATCTGTGGCTTTGATTTTAAACTCAAGCGATTGCATAATAGGTTCTAAAGTAATTAATCCCATATAGTTGAACATACGGTCGAAAGTGCGAACTAAATAGGCATTATACAACTCAAAAAGATAGCTCATATAAATCTGTTTCAATTCATCTTCAGAAAGATTATTAGGGAATTCGAAAGCGTTTTCTAATCGACTTTCAGGGTCAAAAGCATCGAAAAACGCATCAGCGTAATATTTTGTACTACGCTTTCTTTTTCCAAATTTATGCAAAAGGTAGAGACTAAAACCGACGCCCTCTTGTGCAATATCTTCATCATAATAACTATCATATTCTGCCCATACTGTAGATGTTAAAGTGGCATTAATAAGTTCTTTAAAGATAGCCTCTTCTCCTTCTTCTTTCATTTGTTTATACTTATAGGTTACCGATAAAGTATTATTTCTATACCGTATATATCCATTGTCCTCAAGAATTGTGCGTGCTATCTGAACTGTTTCAGAGTCTGCCTCTTTTTTTATATTCTCTTTATCCATACCAAAATAGGCTATGTTAAATCTACCCATTGCATGTAACTCTTTGACATAGCGGGGAGGTATAGCACCAGTAGTGGTAAGTTTAAGAGCTGTATGCTCACTTATTAAATCGAGCAATGCTTTCATCTGTACATAGAGTGGATAATTTTTATACATTGAGACAGGTAATCTCTTGATTTTAATAACCGATGTTAGATCAAAAGGGTCGTCTTTAAGAGTTTCAAATTGATGATACGATAAGTCACTCAATTTCTTCATAGGGCTGTTTAGAATCACCAACTCATTCTCTTTAAACAATGCCATGGCAGTGTTCCATGCTTCCTGATTATCACTGCTATTTTCGAAGACGGAAGCGATTTTTTTTGTAATTTCATCAAGGTCAGACATATTTGTAAGTGTTTGTGAATATTATAATTAATCCAATTGATAAAAGTACATCTTTGTTTGTAATATACAATCTATATTCTTAAGAATATTTCCATTTTTAGTTATTCCGATTCTGTTCCATTTATTAGAAAGTTCCTAACTTCAAATGATTTTTTATTGTCCATAGGATGTGTGCATTGTAGGTGTAATCTTTCAAGAATAATACACTGCATCACTTTAGAAGAGTTCTGTCAAATCATTGAAGCCAAAGACCGTGGTAGGGCAGGGCACTCGGTGCCGGCACATGCACTCTATCTCACTAAGGTTGACTATCCGGAAAGCATCAACAAGTAACTATATAAATAGCATGCAAAAATAAACAGAGTAAGAAATTGGTAAAATGTTTTGTGATGTAGTTTTTTACTCTCAACAATCTTTTTTGATATTATCTTGGATTGACTTTATCTCTTCAAAAATGAAGCTCTGCAATTCTTCTTTAGGTAATATCAATTGATATTCTGCTACACCAATTGGTTTGTTAATATCTTGAAGAGCGATTTCTACATCTAAATGATCTTTATCAGCACAAAGAATGATACCAATTGATTGATTTTCATCTTTACCTTTTTCTAATCGATCAAGTAGTGACAAATAAAGATTCATTTTACCAACATATTCTGCTTTAAAAGCTCCAATTTTCAATTCAATAGCAACCAGGGAGCGTAAACCGCGATGAAAAAAGAGCATATCTATAAGATATTCTTTGTGGTTATATTCCAAACGATATTGATTTCCTATAAAAGTGAACCCTGGCCCAAGTTCCATAATAAATGTTTTGATTTTATCAATCAATCGTTTTTCAAGCTCAAACTCTTTGATTGGCTCTGTTATTCCCAAAAATCCAAGATTATAGCTGCTACGAAAAACCTCATTTGCATAACCGGCTTGTTCTGCAGGCATAACAATATCGAAATTATTCGATTTATCA
>CAMTOX010000113.1 GCA_947074225.1 uncultured bacterium | reverse complement strand
TATATACTCACCGCACAGGACGCGACCAGACACTCAACTATACACTACACTCTTGCCCTACACGACGATCTTCCGATCTAGACAACAAATGCAAGTTCAAAGTATAAAACACTATGGTATGGAACAACTCAAATTACTCTATTTGGTCTCGCCGTTGGAAATGGGCAATGGTTTGGTGCTTTTGAAATTGCTCCGGCATTCTATTTTGGTAATTGTTATGGGTTAGCATCGTCAACTATGTCGCTATTTAATATCTCAGTGAGTTATCATTTTTAAAAAAGAAGTAACTAAGAAGTGACGTATAAATTAGATGCTTGATACATTATTAAATAATAGAGTCCGAAAAAGAGTGGGTTTTCTTTACTAATGAAAATTTAATTTATTAACCAAACCGGAAAGAGTTGCAATTACAAACTCATTAGCAAAGTATGATTTGGTATAATCATGATAGGTATCTATCTATAAAAATGAATTAGAAACAGATTAAATAAACTGTTTCTAATTCATTTTTATAGATGCTTTAATAGATACACAAATAAGGATTAAAGCGGCCATTATCTATTATAAATTAATTTTGAATATAAGAGATTACTTTTCACACTATAATTATTCAGATATCAAGAAGAGAAATATTATAATCCAATTATTTTGTGTAAGTTTGTGGTGTGATATAGTTTTTTATATCAGCATTAGATATTTACAATTAAATTGAAAAGATTATGGCAAGCCGTAGATTACTTAAAAAAGAGATTTATTACATCAATTCGTAGTTAATTACTGAGAATTACATTCGTTATCAGTTATTAGACAGCTACAGTAACGATAATTATACCAATGTTGCAATGGCTATTGCACATTTAAACAATGAATTCTTATTGCGTGTGAACCACCCAGAGGGAACCAAAGATAAGAAACGTACAAAGGCATTTTATCGTGCATTGGCAAAAGATTTCAACACTGAGTTGGATAAAATTGTCGACATGATGGATATTACGAAGGAAAAATAAGAGCGTTATACTATTTGAAGTGAGTAGCGATAAGTTAGCAAAAACAAATGCTGCTCGATTATTAGATCGAGCAAAGGTGAGGTACGACCTTGTGAGTTACACTGTAGACCCTGACGATTTGAGCGCCACACACGTGGCAGAGCAGTTAGGAGAAGCCGTAGAGAGCGTATTTAAGACCTTAATTCTAAAAGGCGATCGTAGTGATTACTTTGCCTGTTTAATACCGGCACATAAAGAGATTGACCTTAAGAAAGCAGCTAAAGCAACCGGCAACAAAAGTTGTGCACTCATTCCTCAGAAAGAGCTATTACCATTAACCGGATATATTCGTGGAGGGTGTTCGCCATTAGGCATGAAACGACGCATGAACATCTATATAGACAGTTCGGTATTAGAACAAGAGCGTATCTATATTAGTGCCGGAGTAAGGGGAATGCAAATTCTCTTAGCACCGCAAGACCTTGTAGCGTGTTGCAACGCACAAATTACTTCATTGGTTGAACCATAGAATTCTATATTTATGATAGATAAGAAATGTCCACGTTGTGGAGCTCCTTTTATTTGTAGACACAATGATATTATACGTTGTCAATGCGCAGAGGTAACACTAAGCGAAGCAGCATCGCACTATATAAAGGAACATTACAATGATTGTTTATGTGTGAATTGTTTACGAGCTATAGTGAAACTAACGCAGGAATAAAAATAAAATAAAAGCACTCACGAAAGGCTATTGCCAATATCGTGAGTGCTTTATTTTTGTAAGTTCTATTTTCTAAGATTAGAAAATAGAACTATTTGTTTTAAGTGTAGTATCACTAAGAATCGGTATTATGCGCGATTCCTACGACGCCAAGGCTTCTCGGCATTGCCGCCACGTGCTGAAGAGTCGCGGTATCCGCCACTTCTACGGTTACGTGAGTCTGAGCGGTCGTTGCGCGAGCGGTCATTACGTTCGTAACCACGCGATTCACGATTCCCACGGTATTCGTTGTTACGTGGACGTTCTTCGGCCACTGTGAGGCGTAATCCGCTAGGAGCATTCTCCTCAAAAGCACGCATTACACGTTCTGCCTGATCGGCAAATACATCAAAGAAAGTAAACTTGTTTGTTACTTCGATATCGCCTACGCTGATTGATTTATCGTTTGTCGTTTCATTAATCAAGCCTAAGATAGAACGAGCCGTAGTATTTTGTTTATGGCCTAAAGGTAATTTAAAACGTACACGGTTGCCACGACGGCCACCTTTACCACGATCTGAACGCTCACCGCGTCCTGAGAAATCGTCGCGTTGACGCGACTCCTTACGGTCTGGAACATTTAAATCTTGAGCATTCTTATAATATTCTAAGAAACGATTAAACTCTAAAGATACGAAACGCATTAATAAGTCTTCTTTAGATAGATATTCCAATTTCTCATTTACTTGATCCATAAATGGATCAATTTGTTCATGGTTTACCTCAACTTGCTCCATACGGTCAATCATATGGAATAACTGACGTTTACAAATATCCATACCATTAGGAACCGGAAGTTGCTTGAACTCTCTTTTAATGATACGTTCAATTTCGCGAATACGGTTACGTTCGCGTGTATGAATAATAGATACCGAAGTACCTTTCTTGTTTGCACGACCTGTACGACCACTACGGTGAGTATAAACTTCTACATCGTCTGGTAAGTTATAGTTGATTACGTGTGTTAAATCGCTCACATCAAGACCACGTGCCGCAACGTCTGTAGCTACTAAAAGTTGTAGGTTACGGAAGCGGAATTTACCCATTACGGTATCGCGTTGTGCCTGACTAAGGTCGCCGTGAAGAGCATCGGCATTATATCCATCCTTCATTAACTTCTCGGCCACATCTTTAGTCTCTTGACGTGTACGGCAGAAAATGATACCATAAACATCTGGGTTCATATCTACAATACGTTTCAAAGCTAAATAACGGTTTGAAGCTTGTACCATATAGAAAACGTGTTCTACATTGTTCGATCCAGAGTTACGTGTACCCACTTCAATCTCTTCATGATCTGTCATATAGTTTTTGGCAATACGAGCAATCTCTTTAGGCATAGTAGCCGAGAAGAGAAGTGTACGACGATTTGTAGGTACCTCTTTAAGAATGGTTTCCAAATCGTCTTGGAATCCCATATTTAGCATCTCATCGGCCTCATCGAGCACTAAGTAACGTACAGCATCTAATTTTACTTTACCGCGACGAATCAAATCTATTAAACGTCCAGGAGTAGCTACAAGTACTTGAGGAGGTGTATCTAATTGACGTAATTGAATTACAATGCTCTCACCACCATATACAGGAACAATTTTAGTTCCACGCATTTTAGATGAGTAGTTCTTCAAGTCGTTAGCAATTTGTATACACAATTCGCGTGTTGGTGCTAAAATTAAAGATTGGATTTGTTTTGATTGTGGGTCGATCATATTGAGCACAGGCAAACCAAAAGCAGCTGTTTTACCAGTACCTGTTTGCGCTAAAGCAACAAGGTCGTTAGGTTGGCTCAACATGAAAGGGATAACTTGTGCCTGTACAGGCATAGGGTTCTCATAGCCTAATTCGGCTATAGCAGTTAGGATTTCTTCGCGCAATCCTAATTCTTGAAAAGTTGACATAATAAATAAGTTTAGCACGTCAGTGAGTATTCCACCCGAAACATTCTATTCTAATGCAAGCAAGATAGTATGAAAAAACAATTTATAGACTATCTAATAATTCATGATAACTCATGATATTTACCCGCTGATCGAATGTGGTGTATTTTAAAGCCTCTATCGCTTAAGTCGATGCAACGCGTATCCCTACTAATAAATGTACCTCTGTACGGTGAGAAAATTCCAAATAAAATACGTAAAAGACGTAATTGAAAATATAAAAACAAAAGCTATGTTTTTGGTAAAAACAGATAAAGTATCTGTATAATAACACTTTGGCGTATATTATCCATAGCTTTTAAAATCGGGTGCAAAGATACAAAAAATAATGACCAAAACCATAGGCTTCGGTCATTAATATAGATATAGTATATTTATTAACGTTTAATGGCAAATAAATCTATTGATAATCAGTCAATTTTTTCATTTTCCAATATTGCAACACAACGTTGTAACGAGTCTACCCAGTTAGGAATAAGAATGCCAAAAGAGTCTTTAATTTTCTTCTTATTGAGCACACTATAAAATGGTCGTGGCGTTCTAACCGGATAGGCCGATGATTCTATAGGAGTAATTTGACACTTTATATTAGCAAAACGATGAATCATAAAGGCAAAATCATACCAACTGCACACTCCCTCGTTAGAGTAGTGATAAACGCCTGGAATGAGTTTACCTTTGGCAATAATTTGCAATATAGCATCGGCAAGGTCTGCTGCATAAGTTGGTGTACCTACTTGGTCAAAAATTACCGATAGTTCATTGCGTTCCTTACCAAGACGTAACATTGTTTTCACAAAGTTATTACCGAAGCTACTGTATAACCAAGAGGTGCGAATAATCATGGCATTGGGGTTTACAGCCAAAAGAGTCTGCTCGCCTTGTAGTTTAGTTCGTCCATAAACATTGGTAGGGTTCACCATCATATCCTCAGTATATGGGAAACAAGATTTACCATCGAACACATAGTCTGTTGAAATGTGAATGACTTCAAACCCATGCTTTGCAGCAAGAGTACCAATGTTGCGTACAGCGTCGACATTAATACGTTTACAGTTCTCTACATCGTCCTCTGCCTTATCTACTGCGGTGTAAGCAGCACAGTTAATAAGTATATCGGGCTTATGTGCCATTACAAAAGATTCCAAAGCTACTAAGTCTGTTATGTCCAAAACATCAACATCGGTCATAACAGCAGTAAATTGCGGATAATTTTGTAATGCAACGCGCATTTCATTGCCCAACTGTCCGTAGGCACCAGTAACTAAAAGTTTCATAATCTGGAATGATATTTCTTATTGAATGAAATAATGTTTTGTTTTATAAGGTCAAATCTTTTAAAAAGGGTAAGATATAATCTTTATCCGAAACGAGTGCCTTATCTGACGGAATCCTCCAGTCTATATTCAATGAAGGGTCGTCAAATCTTAATCCTCCTTCTGCTTGTTGATGATAAAAGTTATCGCACTTATAGGTAAAGATAGCCTCTTGACTAAGCACCGAGAATCCGTGTGCGAATCCTCTTGGTACAAGGAACTGCAAATGGTTTTCGGCCGTAAGTTCCACTCCATACCATTGTCCATAAGTGGGTGAGTCCGGACGCAGGTCTACTGCTACATCATATACCGCTCCTACTACTACCGAAACAAGTTTAGCCTGACTATATTCTCCTTTTTGAAAGTGTAGGCCTCTTATTACGCCATAACTGGATTTAGAAAGATTGTCTTGTACAAACTTCTCTGTTACTCCAGCCTGTTGATAACGTACCTCATTGTACGTTTCATAGAAAAAACCACGAGCATCGTTAAAGACGCGTGGTTTTATAATTACCAAATCTTTAATTGGTGTTTTAATAATCTCCATATGAATATTGGAAAGTGCTTTGATTTTAATGTTTAGCCAATTCTAATAGATATTGACCATATTGTGTTTTATTCAATTGTTCTCCTAAAACCCTTAACTGTTCAGTAGATATCCAACCGTTTCGCCATGCAATCTCTTCTATACAACTCACATAGAAACCTTGACGGTTTTGAATCGTAGCCACAAAGTTAGATGCTTCAAGTAAGCTATCGCAATTACCGGTATCAAGCCAAGCGAATCCTCTACCAAATAGTTCAACCTTTAAAGTGCCTTCTTGCAAGTAAAGGTTATTTAAATCGGTTATTTCATACTCCCCTCTTGCCGAAGGTTTTAAATCGCGAGCCTTTTGAGTTACTGTTTCATCGTAGAAATAGAGTCCTGGAACAGCATAATTACTCTTTGGATTTGCAGGTTTCTCTTCTAAAGATTTCACCATTCCTAGGTTATCAAATTCCACTACTCCATATGCCCGCGGATCTTTCACATAATATCCGAATACACATGCCCCATTCTCTATAGAGGCAGCACGTTGTAACATCTGAGAGAAGTTTTGCCCATAGAACATATTATCGCCCAGGATAAGACACCCTTTCTCACCATTTAAGAACTCAGCACCCAAGACAAAAGCTTGTGCTAAACCATTAGGTTGCTCCTGAACTTTATAAGAGAATTCCATTCCTAACTCTTTTCCATTACCTAATAACTCTTTAAACATTGGTAAGTCTCTTGGTGTACTAATGATAAGTACCTCGCGAATACCAGCCAACATTAAGGTTGATAGTGGATAATAAATCATAGGGTTATCGTAAACCGGCATGATTTGTTTTGCGATCGGAAGAGCGCCGTGTAGGGCAAGAGTGTAGGTCATTGGTTGGATGTATGTGGAGGCGATCTGATATACACGTGTTCTATATGCATCCATGTGTAACTCTGCATCTTGATAAGTCAGTCGTTGCATCCTTTTTCTT
>CAMTOX010000112.1 GCA_947074225.1 uncultured bacterium | reverse complement strand
TCGCAATCCATATATTGCCGGCGCCACCGTTAGAGTTTAAAGGAGCCATGAAATACATTTCAGTACTTTGTAAGTTAATACCGGCAGCCGAAATAGTTACTTCTTCGCCAAATGTAATAACACCATTAGTTACAGAATAAGTAGTGTTATAAGTAGCGGGGGTATAAGCATCGTCAGCATAAGAATAAAGAGCATCTACAATAGTGCAAGTGCCATCATTGTTGAAAGTTAAGATAGTATTTGCAGCAGAAGCTATGGCAGCATTGATTTGACCATCGGCATTTGCTGGGTCTCCAAACATCCACCAATCTTTTACAGTATTAAGAGCAGAAGAGAAATCTGTAAATACGTCGAAGATTTCATTTGCTCCCCAGTCAATCCAACCAAAGGTTGCAACATCTGTAGCTAAATTCCAAGAACCTACAAGTGATGAAGCAGTAACAGATTCGTCGATTGTAACGGTGTTCTCTGCTTTAGGTTCATAGTTTACACCTTCGATGATGTAGTTATATACTAACCAACATGAAGCTGCTTTTTTAGTGCTGTTATCATCTTCCCAACCATCGTAAGTGCGTTTAATGTTTATTACTAAACCTTTGTCGTCAGCATAGAAAATTTCAAGATTACGCAAATCGTTTGTAGTAAACATACCTTCGCCTACACGTCCTTTATCCATTGGGAAACGTCCGTTCTCGTCGAAAGAGATAGATGCCCACTCTGGGTTTGCATCAAGATCTACAACTTCTGAATAATTGGCATTGAAAATAGTTGCCCATTTGTCTACACTTACACCATCGCCGCCAGTTAATGTTTCGCTCATGTCACGTGTAATAGGATTTAAACTGAATGTACCTTCAAAAGTTCCGTTTTGAACTTCTGCATCGCCATCTTTCACTACAACAGTGTTGTATTTCACACCATCGGTCAATACCAAACGGTAAGTCATGTTCACACAGTCGAAAGAGATTGTACCAACTTCAGGTTCACCACCCCAGTCGAAGATAGAGCTACCACCCCAAGGTCCCCAAGCAGCACCATCTTCAGCACCTGCTGTGCGGTCACCCCAGAAGTCAAGAGGTTTGTGGAAATAAGCACTTGCTTGGTTGTCTTGAGTTCCGGCATCCAATTTAAATACTACATTGTACCCTTCTTTACCACCAGAAAGAGCTTTCCAAATTCCTGATTGAAGATAGCTTAAGTCTGATACTTCAATAGCGAATGGAGCACTGGCTGAATAAGCGTAGTCGCCACCATTGCTGGCAGCACAAATAGCTACATATTCCCCTTTAAGGTTAATAGTTGTTTTTACCTCTTTACCGGTAAGTGGAGTAATAGCTAATGCAGCATCACGGTCTGCACCATAGTACCAACGTACAGAGGTTGCTGTACCGGTATAAGAGAATGTTACTTCTTGTCCGTTTACGGTAACAGCAAAGTCTACTCCTAATTCCGGAGTGGTTACTGTGGTGTCCTTAACTTCTTTAGGATCACATGCTGTAAACATGAACACTGATGCGGTAAGTACCAACATCATGATTTTTTTCATTGTTTTCATAGTAAATTTAATTAGTGAATTGATATTAAGTAATTAGTAAATAGTAATTAATAAATAGTAATTATCTGTTGCTACCCCAACCTTTGTTTTGAGTTAACACTCCCACCGAGAGATCTATTTGCTCTTGTGGTATTTGGCTTAACCCTTTACAATTTTTGAACTTATCGGCTGCAATCACTAATTTATCCTCAATACCATTTTCCACTTCAAATTCACCGGCAATAGCTTGTGCAGCATATTCCAATGTGTGATCATAGCGTAATAAATCCCAATAGCGTACACCTTCAAATGCAAGCTCTATCTTTCTCTCCTCGCGTAATGCTTCAACGCTGTAGCCCACGGCAGGCAAACCGGCACGATCGCGTACCAAGTTCATATATTGTGCATCTTCAGTAAGTTCAGAGAGCATTAAAAGAACGTCGGCATAACGAATGGCATTAAACTGCTGATAAGGATTTATCTGAAAGTTTAAAGATTGTATGCTGTAAATGTCTGTTCCTGGACCTGTACCAAGAAAGGTGTATTTCTTATTATAATAGCCTGTGTATTCACGTTGAGAGCTGCTGCTTGTAGGAGTAATCTTCTCTTTATTGCAGTCAATGATTGAGTATGTATAGCGTGGGTCGCTTTCTAAGCTTTTAGCAAATACAGGGTTCACGGTACCAATACCCCATCCGGTTGCGGCGTAAGGTAAATTGCTATAGCTGAAAGAGCCTGTGCGCATGCTTATGTTTACTAAAACTCTAAAACCATCTTGAGAACCATTCCAGTCGCCTGTAGAGTTGAATTTTACACCAAATACAATCTCTTCATTGGCATCGCCAAGATAAGTCGTTGTAAGTCCTATTTCTGCTGCTTCATCTACGGTGCTACATGCTGCAGGCCATAAACGGTGAGCATCGGTAACAAGGTTATGACCACTGCTTATCACATCTGAAAGTTGTGTGGTTACAATCTCTTTGGTAGTACCATTTGGAAGAGTAGATTTGTTGTAGTAGCCGGTATAGAATAAAAATGTACGAGCTAACAATGCTTTAGCAGCATATACTGAAGCATGTCCACCACTGGTTAATGCCCAGGCATGATTCCATGACTCTCCAGCCAATTGTGCATGTTCGCAAGCAAAGAGTAGATCCTCTTCAATGACTTTAAAAATAGCATCTACATCTGCTCTTGGTAAATTAGCCTCTTTAACATCAATAGGTGTGGTTACTAAAGGTACTCCACCCCAGAAACGTACCATATCAAAATAGATATAAGCTCTAATGAAACGTGTTTCTGCTTCAATAGTATTACGTTTCTTTTCGCTTTTCCACTCTATTTGTTCCATTTTAGAAAGCAGCATGTTGCAGCGGTATAGAGCTTTATAACTACGCACCCACATATTGTTGTAGAGCGATATGTCGTTTGGCGATATGGCTTGATCAAAGCGGTCAATAAGTTGGTTGTTATTACCATCGCCCGAACCGGCACCTCCGAAACATTCGTCGCCCATTACTAATGAGGCTAGGAAAACATCGTTTACGCCATCTTCACCTCCCACTAAGATTTGTAATCCATCATAACAACCGGTTAATGCGGCATCGGCATCAGCCTCTGTACGGTAATAGTTTGCATCTACAAGCTTTGTTATTGGCTCACTATCAAGAAAACTTGAACATGAGGTAAACCCTAATGATAAGGTTAGCAATAGTGCAATATGTTTTATCTGTTTCATTTTGTTTTTCATGCTTAAGGTTAGAATTTAATGTTTACACCGGTTAAGAAAGTACGTGGACGAGGGTAGTAGCCTAAGTCAATACCAGAGGTAGAGGAGTCTACACCATAACCCACTTCGGGGTCAAAGCCTTCATAACTGGTAAAGGTGTAAAGGTTGTTTACGGCAATATACCAGCGGAATTGAGTAATATATTTGGTTTTCATTAATGGTGCAAAATTGTAACCTACTTGAATGTTACTAATACGTAGGTAGCTACCATCTTTTACGAAAAGGTCTGAAACATTATAGTTAGCCATATACTTCCCTGCAGTAACACGTGGAATGCTGGTTGAAGTTCCTTCGCCATTCCAACGACCAAGTATATCGGCAGTGTAGTTGCTTAAGTTGTCGCCCGAGTAGTTGTGGTAAGATTGCAAGAGTTCATTGCCTGCAACACCATTGGCCGAGATGGAGAAGTCTAATCCTTTCCAATCAAAACCAAAGTTGATACCGAAAGTGAAATCAGGATGAGGACTTCCAATCATAGTCTTATCTTTTTCGTCTATCTTACCATCTTCGTTGGTATCTACAAAACGTACATCACCAGCACCAATGTTACTTCCTTGTAGTGTGTTGTCTTTACTTCCTCCTAATGAAGCAATGTAGTTATCTACTTCAGTTTGATTTTGCAAGATACCATCTGTTTGATAACCCCAGAAGTAACCTAATGGGAAACCTACTTCTGCCTGTCGGTATGCTGCCGCCGAATTATTATAGAGCATATTGGTTTGTCCGGCAATATAGTCAACGCCGTCGGCTATGGCAATGACTTTATTGTTGTTGTAGGCGCCATTTACGCTAATGTGATAGTTGAACTTACCTACATTATCACTCCAACCTATGGCTACTTCCACACCTTGGTTACGTACGTTACCACCATTAATATATGGAGCGTCGGCACCCGCTGTTGCCAGAACAGGAGCTTTTACTAACCAGTCGTATGTAGTTTTATTATAGTAGTCGACATTTAAAGTTAAACGTGTTTTCAAGAAACTTGCATCGAAACCAATATTTAATTGTTCAGAAGTTTCCCATTTTAAAGCTAGGTTAGCTAATTGGCTTGCAAAGGCACCATTGCTGTTTCCGGTAGCACCAGAAGGTATTAATGTGCCCTCACCAGTAACCTCTCCAAATGGATATAATGCATTACTAGTGCTAATTAAAGCTAAATATTGGTAGGCACTAATGTTTTGGTTACCTACCTGACCCCAGCTAGCACGTAGTTTGAAGAATTGCATCCAGTTTACATTTTCCATGAAACGTTCGTTAGTCATTACCCAACCCGCTGAAATAGAAGGGAAGTAACCCCAGCGATTGCCTTTGGCAAAACGTGAAGAACCATCGGCACGGAAGGTAATATTAACCAAATACTTTTCTAAGTAGCTATAGGTGATACGTCCGAAATAAGACATCATTTTAGACTCATCGCTTGGAGTTCCTGAGAATGCTGTAAGAGCAGAGTTGGCGTAATCCAAGTTCAATGCATTGTCTATCCAAGCATGTTCCCAGTCTGAAATTACTAGGTCGGAGTTCTTAATCCACATATCCTCACCTTTAAACTCACGCATTGACATACCTACAAGGGCAGTGAAACTATTTCCTTTATAGTCGAACTCATAACTTATAGTGTTGTCCCAACTCCAAGTATAACCTTTGTTTAGGCGTTGTTCTGCATAGTCAATATTATTGTATGAGTATTTGCTAAATTGGTATTCTGGTACGTAAGTACGACTGCCTCCGGCATATACATCTACACCAAAGAGTGTTTTAAGGCGTAACCCTTTAATAGGCTCTACTTGTAAATAGACATCGCCAATAATTTTCTGCGACTGTTCAACCGATCTGCGTACAGTCATCTCACCGGTAGGATTGGATTCTCCCTCTAACCAAGGCACCCACTCTGTACCATTGTACATTACACCGGCACCATTAGTGTTGTTTAGTATATCGCCATTGTCGTCGTACATAGGTAAGAAAGGAGTAGTTCCTAATGCGGCACGTACTGGAGAGTTAGCATACAAACCACCCTCATTTACACCTGAGCTAGTGCGATACGTGAAGGTTAAATGCTGACCCACTGTAACAACATCTTTATATAAGCGGTGTTCTGAATTTACACGGAAGCCATAACGTTTGTAGTTAGAAGAGTAGGCAGGACCAACAATACCATCTTGAGAAGAGGCATTTAAACTCATTGAGAAGGTCGACATTTCGTTACCTCCATTTACACCAAAGTTTACATCGAAGGTTGGTGTGTTACTGCGGAATACTTCGTTTTGCCAATCGGTATCGGCATATTGCGATAAGAATGAAGATTTATCTATGTAGAGAGGTTTTAAACCATCATTGAGGCGAGCCTCGTTAATAATGGTTGCATATTGTCCGGCGTTGAGCATGTCAATGCGTTTAGCCACGTTTTGAATACCATAATAGGCATCGAGTGTTATTTGTGCCTTCCCTTTTTCACCACTTTTAGTAGTTACTAATACCACACCATTAGAAGCTTGTGCACCATAGATAGCTGCCGAAGCGGCATCTTTAAGTACGTCGATGCTGGCTATGTCGGCACTGTTAAGGTAGGAAATGTTGTCGGTTTGCATACCATCTACAATATAGATAGGGTTGTTACCATAAATAGAACCGGCACCACGAATGGTTACATTAACACCTTTACCAGGTTGTCCAGACTCCGATGTTATTTGAACACCCGGTGTCTTTCCTTGTAATGCATGTAATGGGTTGGTAGTGCTCTCTTTCTGTAAGTCATCGCCCTTCACTTGAACTGTAGCCCCTGTGTTAAGTTTTTTCTTCTGTACACCATAACCTATTACTACAACCTCATCCATAAGTTTTGAATCCTCGTGTAATTTAATCTGCATGGTGTTACCTACTACCTTCTCTTTAACAGTAGCGTAACCTACATAAGAGAATTCAATTGTTTGACCTTTCTCGGCTTCAATGGTAAAACGACCATCTATATCGGTAATAGTACCGCGGGTTGTACCCTCTACTAATACCGATACACCTATTAAAGGCTCATTGTCCTCAGAACTTAGTACTGTTCCGCTGACGTTAATGTTCTGCGCCAAGGTTAAGGTTGGCAACATTAAACTTAAAAACATTAGCAAGCCCAATCGGACTTTAGACAGGCCATAGATCGGAAGAGCACACGTCTGAACTCCAGTCACATTCAGAAATCTCGT
>CAMTOX010000111.1 GCA_947074225.1 uncultured bacterium | reverse complement strand
CCCCCCACCTCATGTACATATTCGACTACACGCTTTCCCTACACTACGCTCTTCACATCTTGTAGAAATTAGCAACGCATTGATTGGCTATTCATATTCTAGTTCACTTCAAAAAGCTACCTACTGCACTTCAGCAAATTGCGCTGCAACAATAGTCTTACATAGGTACAAAAGAAAAACTTCCGCTATTTCACAACAACGGAAGTTCGTATTAATCTGTTATCCTTTTGAGTAGGATTTTGAAAGATTAATAGATGCAATATGATAGATTTTAAAATAAGATCTCATATTTCATCTCCCTACTGCACTACTCTCTGTGGGCATGTTAGGAGATGCGGTGTATTAACACACCATTGCTATATTAGAAGCAGTAGTAGAAACCAAAGTTTACAGTTTCGCTATCTACTTTCAAACCAAAACGGTTATAGCTACCATTATTACCTAAGTTATAGCCTTGGTAACCAATAAATCCAACGTGTGCAACCACACAGAACTTATCGTTGAAGCTATAGCAAATACCCGGTTTAATACCTACAAAAAGGTCGTTTGAGGTTGTTCCGACATTGTGAACCGATCTCTGTGAAATATTCCAATTAATGCCTCCATCAAATAAGATTGAGAAACCTTCATAGCTATAGGCAGTGTAACGTGCAAATGGGTTAATACCGAAACCAAAAACATTTACATCTTTACCAAATCTGTCGTTAATATTAATTCCTAAACCCACTCCCCAATGTTCATTAAAAGAGTATCCACCAATAGGGGCCACAGTAATATTGTTTGGTGTTAAATCATTTTCACCCTCGTACATATAACCTACACTACCTCCAACCCACCATTGGGCATTTGAAACCATAGCAACACTTATTAATGCTATGATAAAAAACATCTTTTTCATTTAAAATGCATTTTCCGAGAAGCGCCCTTACACTTCGTCTATTAATAATTCATACAGAGGCTCATTAAGGGATGAGCTGTATTTAGTTCTTTGAATTGGCTATACCAAATAGATGGCCTATGAGTAGAATAACCGCACCAACATGAGCTAATTTGTCTTTGCTAAATGCGTTGTGAGGCTTTTGATAGCTTTTCCAAAGAGAGTCATTTTACTTCGTCTCTTTGGAAAAATACTATCACACAGAATCTCTTAAGTTTCATAAGTTATAAATACAATTATTTTTAACACTCAAAAAAATTACTTTTATCTGTCGAAACCCATTAGATTGGATACTGTGGCATAGTCTCACGACTAACTATTCTTAACAAGTAGTAAGAGTGAACAATAATCATTTTGTAACACATATTTTTTGAAAAAAAAGAAATATTGTTTGTATTGTAGCATAAGAAGCTCTGTTCGTAGTGATTAACACCAACTAAAGAGCACTAAGAAAGGAGTATAACATTCCAAAAAGGTTCAACGCATTGCAGTGACCGAGATGGTGCGTATGAAGCGATTTTAATTCTATAAATCCTAACCAAATAGAACCATTCATCTCCATAAAGCTCAAAGAGTAAAGTGAAGGGTTACCGAGAGGTTACTCTTCAAAGAGGCAGAAAATAGTTACTGGGGGTGACAACGGCATGTTAAAATGATAAATAACCATGGAGCGTATAGCCTACCGTTTCCGAACAGATGCGTTTGGTGTCAACCCCAAATGCGGTGTCTATATATAGCCAACAGAAGGTGAGGTTGCAAAAATATAATTGCAACACCTACCTATTTAGAGAGATGAGAGGAGTTAACATTGAGCATCGCCTCATGCAATAACCGGGAATGGTCTGACTCTATTTTATGCGAGGTTATATGAAAAGAAGCGTGTGTTGGTGCAGGGTTTTCACCTACGCCAACACACGCTTCTTTTAATCTCTAATCTTGGTTGTTAGAACTATTTGAAGGTATAAGAGATGGAACAAGCCAACTTGGTAACACCCACATAGTGTCCTACTCTCTGTTCAGCTCCGAAGAATGCCGAATATCCTAAACCTACTGCCGCCTCAATATACCACTGCTGCTTTAGGTTCCATTTATAACCATAGTCCACTCCTACGCCAATTCCGCCACCCTTTATTGGGGTAAAGTTTTTGCCTAAGAAGTTACCGGTATAGCTTAAACGGCTAAGGTCAAAATAACCGGCGTTTACATGTAGACCCACAAACTGTCCGCCCAAATTATTATTGAACCAGTAACGTGCTTCGGGCTGTACCATATAGAGATTGAAATGATTATTGCCAAACTTCCATGGATTCACATAGGCCATTAACTGCACCGACCACTGTTCATACAATCCCAGTTCCACCCCCACATTCACCGTTGTAGTAAGGTCTATCAAGGCATTTGTTTTAACGCTCCAGTGCAAATCGGGCCCTTTGCTTGCCTCTGCCACCGGTTGTGGCTGTGGTTGAGGTTTTGGCTTGGGAGCCACAGCAGGCTTCTCGACCGGTTTATCACTCTTGAAAATATAGTAAGTAGTAGCATTCATCTGCTTATACTCTAAAGGACTATCGGCCAACAAACGTTTCAACACTACTGCTATCTCGCCCTGCAAAGAGCTATTCTTTGGGTAGACCCCATTGGTCAATGTCGGGCTAAAAGAGATGGTGATGTTACGCTCTTTAGAGAAGGTATTTAACAACTCGGTTAAATTGCTGCGCGACTGTGCTACACTATTGCTCACAGAAGCACAGAGAAGTAGAATAATAATGAGTAATCTATATTGCATAATCTAATAAATCTAAAACATTTTGGGAGTCATTGAAAGAGCCCTTGCAGAAGGCTAATTCATGCGTTATCTTCTATCATTGAGTAAAAAGTATGGCACACCGTCATTAATAGAGCGTGAGGTGTGTGCCATTTAAAGTGTATTTAATATTACAGCTTCCAAACAGCATCTCCAGGCTCATTGCTAATTCTTTGGTGAAGATAGCACCCGAGTAAAAGATATCGGCATAGTCGCCTTGCATCTCTATGGTGAGTCCAAAAATGGTTTTCAGTTGCTGCAACACCTGTTCCAGTGGTACATTATCGTAAGTAATCACCTCTGGGAGTTCTATTGTTCCCACGGCATTTGTGTCGCCATTAAAGATTAAATATTCATCTTTATGCAACACATTCTCTCCTGCCTGTGTCTTCACCTGCACACTCCCTTCGTAGCAGAAGACCTCTAGGGCATTTTCTGCCTCTGCCACCTTAAATTGTGTGCCAAGCACCTGAATCTCTCCCGCCTGTGTAAGAACTTTGAACTTTCCTTTGCTCACATCAAAAGAGGCCACACCTCTTAATGTCAGCTCACGGTTAAAGCGCCATGTGAAACTATTGTAGGTTACCGAAGCGTTTGGCTCCAGCACTATCTGTACATTGCTATAGAGTGTTACCGCATTGCTCTCTAGTCCGGCACTTAAGGTTACTTCGCTGGCTTTATAAGCTATACCCAATCCCAGAGCCACCAGAAGTAAAATAGAGGCTGCCATGAGAGCCACATTTTTATAGAGCGGTTTAACCACTCCGCTCTGTTGCATTATATAGGCTAATATAGAGCTCTTTACCTGCTCTTTACCTTCAAACACCAACTCTTTCGCCTCGGTATTCTCCAACAAATCTATTATGTTTTTTTCTCGATCCATGATCAACTATTTATGAAAAATCAGATACAAAAGTAAAACAGCAGTTCCTGCCGCCACAAGTTTTATCAAGACATCGCTATTACGTAGTCGGGCTATGGCACGCGAGGCGACATTGCGCACCACCTGATTGGTACTACCTATTATCGCAGCAATCTCGTCGTTGTTCAATCCTTGATAATATTTTAAATAGATCACCTCTTGCTGTTGTCCGGAGAGCTCTGAGAGTGCCTCCTTAAATGCTACTATGGTAGCACCGTCTGTTTCCGACTTTATAATGCTACGCTCCACATCAATCTCCACATCGAAGGTAGAGTTCTCCACCACCTCATCAAAAGCTATGGTATTACCATTTCTGGCATCGCTCACCTCCTTCAATATCAAGCGCCGTAACGACACACATAAATAGGCACTCACCTGATTAGGCATATCTATGTTCTTACGCTTATCGTAAATATAGATAAACAACGACTGTATAGCATTCGATACCAAATCGGCATCGGCCACTATCCGATAGCCATAGTTATATAGCATATCGGCATATTGATCGTAAAGCGTTGCAAAGGCTTTGCTGTCGCCTTGACGAATCAATTTCCAAAATTCTTTGTTTATAACTTCACTCATAAAATAAGAGTTACATTTTGCAGTTATGTAACAAGTTTTTTTCTAAGAACATCAATAAATTATTTCACATCACAATAAGGGGCATTGTAGCTCCTGAAATAACCATTCATGCCTTAGGTTATTATTCAAAAATAGTATTCTAAAAAAAAGGAAATAGCCGCTTCTCAATAGCAACAGAGAAAGCAGCCAACTTATACAACGTCTGTAACAGACGGTTACCTCTGAAAACTTGGAGGTTTTTACCCAAAGAGAAAGTAGAGTTACACCGCCATTACAGTAGCTGCGCAACTCCAAACATCAAGCTATCAAGAGAAGTGATTATTACAAATTAGCAATAAGTATCAATATTGAAATAACTCAGTTTTGGATTACAAATATAGACTAAAGGAATGATTCTTAAAAATGAAACTATAAAATTAACATTTTAAATTCAAGATAAAAGATTAAAAACAATTATTTACTAAAAACCAAAACCCAACTCTTCAATCTATAAATGGAGCCATTAAAGGGTGTAGAGCAAAATTATACCCTAAGAATGGGTGAAACAGCAGTTGTGCTAAGTGCTATGAAACAGCCACAGAAGCGCCATCAAAGTCGAACCAAATTCGGATGCTATGCCCCAATTTGGTTCCTCTTTGATACGACTTTGGTTCCTCTTTGGCAGCAACCTGAAGGTAAAGCACGCCACCTCATAAGGGCGACTTAAGGATTTCAAAAGAGATTGACAAGGTTTGAAGATGCTACACAATAGAGAAAAGCAAGCAGTGCTCATGCATGTCTTGACAAATTATTTTTATTGTTGTATCTTCGTGCCTCTAAAACCATGAATAAAACAACTATGAAAAGCCTATTAATCACAAATATTGCACAGTTGGTGCAGGTGGAACAAACACCTCGCGATGCTGTGCGTGGTGCCGACATGGCACAGTTACCTATAATGGAGCATTGCTACCTCTTGGCCCAAGGAGATAAGATAAAAGCCTTTGGCCCTATGAGCGAAGCACCTGCCACTGCCGACAGCGTTATTGATGCGCAAGGGGGCATGGTGTTGCCCTCGTATTGCGACGGACATACCCATATTGTATATGCCGGAAGCCGCGAACATGAGTTTATCGATAAGATTCGTGGGTTGAGCTACGAGGAGATTGCTAAACGTGGGGGAGGAATCTTGAATAGTGCCAAACGTCTGCACGAGACCTCGGAAGATGAGCTCTACCAACAGTCGGAAGCACGCATCTACGAGATGATAAGCTATGGCACAGGAGCCTGCGAGATTAAGAGTGGCTACGGACTCACCACCGAGGATGAGCTGAAGATGTTGCGCGTTATTAAACGCCTAAAGGAGAATACCCCCATGACCATTAAAGCCACCTTCTTGGGAGCACATGCCGTACCGGCACCCTATAAGGGACGTCAGGGCGAGTATGTAGATTTAATCTGTAATGAGATGATTCCTGCGGTAGCAGCCGAAGGATTGGCCGAATATATTGATGTGTTTTGCGACGAAGGGTTCTTCACTTGCGAGGAGACCGCACGCATGCTCAAGGTGGGTGCCGAATATGGACTCTTGCCCAAGATACATGCCAACGAGCTAGCCGTATCCGGAGGGGTACAGGTGGGTGTGGAGCATAACGCAGTGTCGGTCGACCATTTGGAGCGTATGACGGAGGTGGAGATAGAGGTATTGCGCCAAAGCAGCACCATCCCTACAGCGCTACCAGGCACCTCGTTCTTCTTGAACCTTCCCTTCACCCCGGTTAAGGAGATGATGGCAGCGGGACTGCCCGTAGCCCTAGCTACCGACTATAACCCCGGCTCAACCCCATCGGGAAACATGAAGTTTGTGCTCTCTTTGGCATGCATTAAAATGCGTATGCTCCCTGCCGAAGCCATTAATGCCACCACCATAAATGGCGCCGCAGCATTAGGGTTGAGTGCCTCGCACGGATCTATCTGTGTGGGAAAACAAGCAAACTTCTATATCACCAAACCTATCTCTTCGGTCGATTATATTCCCTATGCCTATACGCAAAATATCATTAGCCGCGTGGTGTTGAATGGCGAGGAGGTGACACTATAACCCACATTCCGAACTATTGGTTTAAATGATTATACCATTTAAAAAGCCCTGAAGTGTTTATATCTTCAGGGCTTTTTTGTCATTAGAAAAGAGCTTCAAAAATGAAAAACAGTAAAAAAAAAGATGCCAACCACTACCAGCACAAACGCCTGCGCAATCAGCCGATCCGCTGTCTCGATCGCCATAAAGCCGAAGCTGGAAATCTCTCGATGGCTGGCAACATCATGGTAAAAGCAGTAGCGACAACGCATATTGCAAAGGCTGGAGGGCGGCTTAATGAGAAGATTTACGAATTTCATGACTTCCTGCTTGTCTGATCCTTTTGATAACATTC
>CAMTOX010000110.1 GCA_947074225.1 uncultured bacterium | reverse complement strand
GAGAGATACTATTAGAAGAAAAAAAAAGAAAGGCTACCGAGATAGTTCGGTAGCCGTACTTGTTAGTGATTAGCTATAATTATCTATTTGCAAGCTGAACAACGTGGTTTCACAAGCTTGAAGAAGTCATTGCCTTTGTCGTCTACAAGTATGAAAGCAGGGAAGTTTTCTACTTCAATTTTCCAAATAGCTTCCATGCCCAATTCAGGGTACTCAATGCACTCAATGCTCTTGATATTATTCTGAGCTAAGATAGCTGCAGGTCCACCAATAGATCCTAAATAGAATCCACCATGCTTTTTACAAGCATCTGTAACTTGTTGGCTACGGTTTCCTTTTGCCAACATAATCATACTACCACCATGATCTTGGAACAGATCAACATAAGAGTCCATACGTCCGGCAGTAGTTGGTCCCATAGAACCAACAGCCATTCCGGTAGGAGTTTTTGCAGGACCTGCATAGTATATAGGGTGATCTTTTAGATATTGTGGCATCTCTTCGCCACGATCTAAACGCTCTTTAATACGTGCGTGAGCAATATCGCGTCCTACAATGATAGTACCATTTAAAGATAAACGTGTTGCAACCGGATATTTAGTCAATTCTCCTAAGATAGTCTCCATAGGTTGATTAAGATCTATACGTACAGCATCGCCTTCCCCTTGGTTGCGGAACTCTTCAGGAATTAAAGAACCAGGATTGTCGTCTAACTTCTCAATCCAAATACCATCTTTATTAATCTTACACTTAATGTTACGGTCGGCAGAGCAACTTACGCCCATACCAACAGGCAGACTTGCACCATGACGTGGTAAGCGAACTATGCGAACGTCGTGCGCAAGGTATTTACCACCAAATTGTGCTCCTAATCCAATGTTGTTTACAGCTTCGAGTACTTGTTTCTCAAGTTCTATGTCGCGGAATGCACGACCATGCTCGTTTCCTGTTGTAGGGAGTGCATCATAATAGTGTGTAGATGCTAATTTAACGGTCAATAAGTTCTTTTCGGCCGAAGTGCCTCCAATAACAAAAGCAATATGGTAAGGTGGACATGCTGCAGTACCTAATGATTTAGCTTTTTCAACTAAGAAATCTACTAAGGTATCTGGGTTTAATAGAGCACGTGTTTCTTGGAATAGATAGGTTTTATTGGCCGATCCACCACCTTTGGTAACACATAAGAAGTGGTATTCCATTCCTTCTGTAGCTTCAATGTCAATCTGTGCAGGCAGGTTTGTTTTAGTGTTTACCTCGTCGTACATGGTTACAGGGGCATTCTGTGAGTAGCGAAGGTTCTCCTCGGTATAAGTTTTATATACACCATATGAGAGTGCTTCCTCATCGCAATAGCCTGTCCATACTTGTTGACCTTTTTCGCCGTGAATAATTGCAGTACCAGTATCTTGACATAATGGCAACTGACCTTTTACAGAAACCTCGGCATTGCGCAAGAATGTTAATGCAACATACTTATCGTTAGCACTTGCTTCTGGGTCTTTCAATATCTTTGCTACTTGCTCATTGTGTTCACGACGCAATAAGAAAGAGACATCGCGAAATGCTGTTTTAGTCATTGCAGTAAGACCCTCTTTAGCAATCTTAAGAATAGGAGTCCCCTCAAATTCACTTACCGATACATAATCTTTTGTCAGTAAATAATACTCTGTTTTATCTTCACCCAATGGAAATGGATGTTGATAATGGAATTCTGTTGCCATGTTAATGTAATAATTTTATGTTATACAATTGATTAGTTCTATTTTCTTTGATTCTGTAAAGATACACCTTTTTTTAGAATCTACATACCAGTACTAATGTTCCCCTATATTGTGTTTTGCAGGATATTTAAAACGACCATGAAATGTGCAAAAGTGCCTAATAGCACAAAGAGATGCCATATAGCATGGAAGTAGGTGCTCTTTGATCCTTTAGCATAGAAGTATGCTCCACCACTATAGAAAAGACCTTCTAAAAGTAGCCACCATAGGGCTGTTGCAGTAAGCGATGTCCATACGGCTTTGGCAGCAAAAACTGCCGACCAACCCATGATAAGGTATATTGCTAATGATAGTTTTGGATACTTACCTAATGCTACTATTTTACCTATTGAACCACCAATGGCTATAGCCCATATAATAGCAAATGCTACCCAGCCATAGACTCCACCGATAACTATGAGCCATACCGGTGTGTAAGAGGCTGCAATAAGAACGTAAATTCCTATATGGTCAAAATGTCTCAATATACGTTTTGTCTTGCCAGGCATTGCCCAGTGGTAGGCAGTAGATGCACTATAGAGCATTATCATGCCTGCACAGAAGATGCAAATAGGTATAAGAGAATGATTGTTTGATTCCTTGCTAAGAGAAATGAGATAAACCGATGCAATGATTGAGAGAATCACTCCTAAAAGGTGTGTTAAGGTATTGGCTACCTCAGCTTCTGTGCGCTTCTGCATAATGATAATAGTTTTAGTGGATGATATTGAAATTCCTACAAATAGTTTGTCAATTGTTACGAATAGAATAACTTTCTAACAATCTTTTTAAGTGTTTATCTGAACATGAAATAGACAGCACCTACTAAACAGAGCGCAGCCCATACAAAATCCCATTTAAATGGCTGATGTAGGTAAAAGATTGCGAAAGGTATAAAGACTGTAAGCGATACCACTTCTTGGATAATTTTAAGCTCCGGTACCGTATATACTTGAACACCTATGCGGTTAGCTGGCACCATGAAAAGATACTCAAATAGTGCAATACCCCAACCTGCTAAGGCAGCTATCCACCACGACTTGTGTAAAAACTTAAATAATAATCCATACCAAGCAAAGGTCATGAAACAATTGGATAATACTAAAAGTAATACACTTACCACATGTGGATTCATTGATTTAAGAAAGCTCATGATACTAGATTTTTAAGGACTTAATTGTTTGTTACTAAAAACGTCTCTCCATTATTTTATTGTGCAGTAGCTACTCTACTGTTTATGTTGTTTATGGAGAGGTATGGAATTACTTAATAATCTTCCATAGGTTATATAATGCTTGTGTTGTTGTGCGCTCCTGATGTTGTGCTCTTAGTGTAGGGAAATGATAACATTCAAAAAATGTGCCTTGTTCGCATGCTATTGCTATCCATACTGTTCCAACAGGTTTCTCTTCACTTCCTCCGCCAGGTCCGGCAATGCCTGTTGTTGCTATGGCATAATCTGTGTGCAAGCGCTCACGACACCCTTGTGCCATCTCTATTGCCGTTTGCTTACTCACGGCACCATGCTGTTCTATTGTTGTCTCTTGTACACCCAGAAGCAGTTGTTTTAAGGCATTGCTATAGCTTACCACCCCACCCATATAATAGTCGGAGGCTCCTGGAATCTCAGTAATGCGGTGGGCAATAGTGCCTCCGGTACAACTTTCGGCAGTGGCGAGGCTTTTGCCTTCTGCGCGTAGGAGTTTTCCTATTACTTCGGGGAGTGTCTCTTCGCCATAGCCATAAATATATTCTGGAATAATCTGTTGCAGTGCTGCTATTAATTGTTCGCTCTCTGCTTGTAGTTCTGGCAAACTCTCACCATGGCAGCTTAACCTTAGACGCACCTGTCCGGCTTCGGGCAAATAGGCTAAACGGTAGTTGCTCGGTAAGGAGCTTTCCCAAGATTCAATCTTTTCGGCAAGGAACGACTCGCCAATGCCACAGGTACATATTGTGGTATGGAGAATCTGTTCTGTACCATGTAACGCCTGTAAGCGGGGTAGTAGTGAATGGCTCATTAGCCATTTCATCTCGAAGGGTACACCGGGCATAGATATAATAATCTTTCCTTCTATCTCAAACCACATGCAAGGTGCGGTGCCTACACGGTTAGGAATAACGGTGCAACATTCCGGAACCAATGCTTGGGCACGGTTTATATCTGTAAGAGGTATATTGCGACTCCGGAAGTAGTTGCTTACTTGTTGTAAGGTGCCGGGGTCTATAATAAGAGTACTTTGGAATAGTTCGCACAGCGTATTCTTGGTGATGTCGTCTTTTGTAGGACCTAAACCGCCTGTAATGAGTATGATGTCGCTACGATCCATAGCCTTAATAACACTCTCTTTAATGGCATTAGCGCTGTCGGCAATAGTGTTTATTTCACGAATGTGAATGTTTATACCTTCCAATTGGGCTGCCATCCAACTGGCATTCGTATTTGTGACTTGGCCTATGAGTAACTCATCGCCAATATTAATAATTGTAGCTTCCATTATTATAAATTCTTTTTGCCTCTTAAGGGTTGATAATTAGTGGAATACTTGAGGTATCGACCGTTGTTAGAGGCTCTTTAAAGATCATGGCAAAGCTACAAATAATTAAGGGGAGTTTTAAAAACTGAGCACAAAAGTTTACTATTTATCTTTTGTTGGTTATTTGCTCTGTGCCGAGTTGAAGAAGCGCAATCTCTTCTTCATTCTTCAGCACAGCATTTATGAGTTGTTATAATGATTGTTTTGTAGAATTATCCAACTACTTGAGTAGTGCCGATATTCAAATATATAATCGTTATAAAGACGTAGTGTCTGTCCAAATATAGGTATTTGTTTATCTACAAATAAAACTCATGATACGGTGCTATAACAGTCAAAATAGTAATCTTTATCTCTTACGTACTCTCTTTTTAAAACTCCCCTTAATCTATTATTCCATAGCATTATTTATATTGGTAAGGCACAGCGAAGCCTACTGGGCATACCACCACATTGTCTACTAAGTTAGTATTCATGTTGAAAGTTAGAACTACCAACCGAGCTTTTTCAATATCATCAATAACAATGTCATTATCTGACGATGAGTCTCCAATTCTAAAAGTACATGAGTAGCTATCTTTTTCGTTTGCATTATGTAAATTTGAATTGTCGAATGATGCAAAGATACCCGGATTTGGTGCGATGCCACGTATAACATTGTAGTGGGTGTTCATAGAGCCATCATTGTTAAGGCCGGTATAGTCACTTTGTTTAGCATAAATGCTATCTTCAAGTAGCCATACACTAACTCTGAAATCTCCTTCTTCGGAAAATTTCACATTAACTTTCACGTCGATAGTTTTATCCGATGCATTATAGCCACTGCCAACCGTAATATTTGTTTTGGCATTTGTCGATATATGTTCGTTAAGTTTTGAATTTATCCAACTAACAGAAACATTGGAACTTATCTTGTCTGAACTAGCTTTAGATAAGTTAATGGTCATTTGTGGATACCCCGATGGTTTTATAAGAGAGTCTATTCTCCAACCTCCTGAGTTATTCATGACACTGCTGCCAAAGTTGTGTGCTGCTGCAAAGACGACTAAGTCGGCATTGTTCTCTGATTTATAACCATGAATCACTTTAATCATATACGGGCAATAGCCACAACCAATACCTGTGGATTGTACTGCAAGGATTCTTTTTAAGAAGCTCGATCCTTCATAGTTATTTTCATTTGGATCATTAGGTATTGTTGCAACATTATTTTTAACCCTCAAGATGCTCTTTGAACTGGTAGCATCGCCATATTGCGCATAAAAGTTATAGATACCTCCTTTTTCAACGTTAAACGTTGCGTCTGTTACAGTTCCTTTATTGTTATCTTCTTCGTAATAGATATTGGCATTTGTTGTAATATCTTTCTCATCGCCAATTACAGTAAATGTCACAATGTCGCCTATTTCTGCTTTGTTTGCCGAGGCTATTAATGTAATTTCGTTCACATCTCCTGTCACCTCTTTCTTGTCGCATCCTACAAATGCTAGCATAATAGTTGTAAATGCTAATAAAATGGTTAGTTGTTTCATAGTCTTGAGTTTAATAGATTAAGTTATTTCTTCTTTGAAATTTTGTTTAATTGTATGTTCCATCAGTATATCGAAAACCTACCTGCTCCCCAATTCTACACACCACTACATTGTCTATAACTCCACTTATTGTGGTAAAAATCAATAATTTTGTTTTATCAATATTGTTGATGGTTATATCGTTGTATTGGTCAAATTTGCCAATACGTATTTTGCACGAATAGGTTGCTATTTCACCTTCGTTATAAACTTTCTTGTTGTTGTCAAATTGGGTAATAATATCAGGGCTCACAGAACTGCCTCTAATAACATTATTATGTATATTCATAGACCCATCGCTATTCAAGCCGGTATCATCTTGTTGTACACACTCAATACCATCTTCAAGCAATAATACACCAATGCGGTAATTTGATTTCAATGCAAATTTAACGTTACATTTCACATCAATGGTTTTTGTCTCTTTGTCATAAGAGCTACCAACTGCTATGTTTGTATAGGTGTTTCTATTCATCTCATTAATTACGGCCATTCTTAACCAATCAAAGGTTATAGGATCTAATTCGCTGTCTAATTTCCTTTGGCCAAGATTAATACTTAAACTTGGGTGGCTCATATTATATAACATATTATCAATATGTGTATTGGTAGAACTACTCTCTAACTTCCCGCCAAAATCTATGGCTTTGATAAAGAAAATATTTTTCGATAAGTTATCTCCCTTAAAATCTTCAATGAGCTTATTTAAGTGGGGAGCATAGCCACAATCAACACTTGTGTGATTTATAGCCAAAATTTTTCTTGGAAATTCTATAAAATTGAAATTGTCGGGTTCGGAATCTTCAGGCAGTAGATCGGAATAGCGTCGGGTAGGGTAAGGGGG
>CAMTOX010000109.1 GCA_947074225.1 uncultured bacterium | reverse complement strand
TCTACTTGCTTCACATAATACATATCTTTACGAGTCATCTCCATAATGTCCGATTCAAAGACTAATATAGCACCCGTTAAGCATGTAATAGTGATTATCAGTCCGAATGGGACTGATAACCACAAATGTATTTTAGTTAATACTTTTCTCATGTTTCAACTATTATTGGTTTGTTAACTGACCCATAGCCGATATTGCAGTTGAAGTTACTACAGCACCTGTAGTAGCAGTAGCCGTAACAGGGTCTATTACATATATTGTTGGTTGTGCTCCCTCTTCTGTTGTTGCAATACCTATATAAGCTACTCCATCGTGACAATAGGCATTACGGCTCATAGAGTTAATAACATCTGCTGCAGGTAAGCCATTTACCCAAGAAAAGCTACGGCTTGAAGCCTTGAAAATACCTAAGCTATTTGTATTTACGGTATGCGATTTATCGTCACCTTTGTCAGTATACATCTGCATCAAGAAATAATCATCTTTAATATGCCATACACGATACATAGCACGATCGGCCACAGAAGCATCCTCAAAGTTTACGTAATAATCGCTATCAAATGTTGTTCCACCAGCATTAATCTTCAATACTCCAGAAGGTAAATTTGTTTTCTGAATACCCTCTTGTACTGTTGAATAGCTAGAAGAGAATACATAAACATTACCTGCATCGTCTGCTGCGATGTTAGGATAATATTGAGAGCGGTAGCGCGATGTGGCATAGCTAATACGATTATCGGTAATGATAGTTGGATTCTCAAAGTCAGAGTTATTGTAGATAGCTACCCACACTTGGTTAGGATTTACTGTTCCCGAAATACCACCTTCAGTATTTACAAGTTCTAATGCCTCTTGACTCAACAAATGGCTATTGTTAGCAATACCATATACACTCACTCCTTCAGGACATACAGCCGTAAAGATCTTGCCATTTGATTCTACAATACCAGATAGAGTACAATATTCGCCGGTTCCCAACATATTTTCAGTGATGAAGGTTTGAGTATTCAACGTTTGATTCTCCACATTTATTTTGGTAACAGTAACACCATATTGGCTATTTCCTGCATCATCAGTATGAGCAGTAGCACCAGATGCTGCAGTGATAATCTGATCACCATAAATACCATGAGTAGTGAAACGGTTTTGAATTTCATGATTAATGTTACGTTCTTTTATTTCGCCATACTCATCCAAAACATACGAGGTAGTTATACCGGCATTACCCTGGTTATAGACCAAACGGTAAGCATATTTATTGCCATAAAACACCCAGTGCGTTGCATTATCGACTTCATATCCGTTACCATATATACTTGTAGCTCCAGTTTTCAAATTATCCATGGTTAATAAATAGGTTGCTTCAGAACTTGTTGCAGCAACAACAAATTTTGTTGCAGCCACTTCAACTCCATTTCCACCATTAGGTTCTTCGTGTGTACATGCTGTGCCCATCATCAGTACTGCCGACAATAGAGCAAATAGATTTCTTTTCTTCATTTTGAATTGGTTTATTAAATTATTTATATTTATTATCTGTTGAAATAAAAACGAAACTTGCCATAAAATGCTCTACCAGCTTTTTGCAAGCTAAAATTGTCGTAAAGAGCTGCATCGGCAAGGTTTATACATTCTAAAGAGATGTTATAACGTCCTTCTTGAATGCTGTAGAGTAAACTCAAATCGTGCGACAATTGTGTTGGCACACGTTGTTTATTGCGCTGGTTACCATGTGTTTCCCAGTATAGCGGAAACTCATGCACATATTGTAAGTTATAGGTTATAGTAAGGAAGTTTCCTTTAGCAAAACAATCTTTCACACCAAAGCTTACATCGGCATTAGCAAAAAGATATGGAGTATTAGGTAAACGAACACCATAAGAAGTACTCTCTTGTAGGGTATTGCCTGCCACATATTTCTCTTTATCTACAATGTTGAGATAAGACATATTACCTCCCACTTGTATCCAGTGCGAATAGTTATAGCGCACTTCCGCATTGAAACCAGTGGTCTGTACTCGACCATGATTCTCGTACAAACCATAATATAAACCACCGGAGTAACTATTGATGGTACGACGAATATAATCTTTAGTATTGCGGTAAATAAATCCACCCTCTATATAGAAACCATTCTTCTTAATATCTAGGTTATACGATAAACTTACATTAGCATTATGGCTATTCTCTGGTTTTAATCCTATAGCTCCTAGCTCAAGATCCTCATCACCGAAGAGTTCGTCGATTGTTGGTAAGCGATATGCTTTCTCGTACGATAACTTAGCTTGTAGTCCTTTTGTAATAAATACAGTACCTGCAGCACCATAACCGAAAGCGCCAACATTCTCAGAAAACATCTCATAACTAAAGCCACCGGTGGTAGAAGCATTACGCGGGCCACTACTATGTTGATTATAATATTTACCAAATACCGATAGATTGAAATAGTTATGATAGGTAAATCGGTATGAAAGTCCAGAGATATTCTTCATTGAATATTTTGGAAAAGAGGATGCTACAGCAGCATTATCGGCGGCATTCACAGAAGAGAGCGTTTTACGGTCGAACGAACTCAACACATGATTCAACATAAACTCATGCATCTCACCCAAACGGTAGGTCAAGTTCAGTGTACCATTCCAATTGTTCGATGCATAACGGTTATTCTGATAACTCTGTTCGCCAATGCTTCCGCCATTATATATTGATTCACCACGCCAGTTAAAGCTACGTGTGGCTGTATCTAAGTTGTGCGATACATTATAGTTGTAACCTACTGTCAAGTTTAAATCTAAACCATCTGTAAAAAGATTACGCTTTAAATATTCTACCGAAGGCATTAACGAATAACTTTTACGACGTTTCTCGCCAAATACAATCTCCTGACGTACCCCATTCTGTATCTCTTTATCGCTATTGGTAAAGCGCATAGTAAACAATAGGCGGTCGGCCCATGATTTACGTACCACCCCAATCTTTCCTATGATAGCTTCATTATGATAAGTATCGTTAAAGCGACGCACCGTCTCTATCTTATCCTTATCTATCTGACCATTGCTAAGATCTTTTACTGCAGTCTGGATTTTATAATTATTGTCGGAATAGTTCTGAAAAGCATTTATCTCATAAGTCAATCCGTTTGCGAAGGTTTGTCCGGCATTGACCGACGACTTCCAGGTATTGAAAGATCCATAGGTTAAAGAAGCATCGACAAAGAATCCTTGTTTTTTATTTGTCACAATATTAACCACTCCACCAATGGCATCACTACCAAAACCTACCGGAACAACCCCTTTATAAACCTCTATACGTTCTGCAAAATTAATAGGTATATTATTCAGTGAGAAAGAGCTCCCCACCCCCTCTTGCGGCACACCATCAATAAAGAGTTTTATATGTTTACCAGTGAACCCATCTAAAGAGAGTTGCATATCTGAACCAACACCTCCCGACTCGCGAAGTTTTACACCTGAGATCTTATTCAATGCAGTAGCCAAATCTTGGCTGCTATTGTGTAGTGTTGTTGCATCAATAGCCACAGCATTAAATGCCGACTCATTAACACGTGTTGCACCGCCTTTTGCTACCACAATTACCTCCTCTAATTCCGAGGCTTCAGGCATCAACTTAAAGTCGACCGAGATACGTTCACCATGTTTTATCTCCACTTGCTTCACCTCTTCTTGATAACTCAACATATAGACACGTATGATATGAGTTCCCGGAGGCAAGTGTAAATGGTAACGTCCCTGTTCATCGCTTATAGCGTGAACATTTAGTTCTTTAACGAACATAGTCACAAACTCTAACGGTTTATTATTCTCATCTAGCACTTTGCCAAATAGAGAAGCTTTGTGAGGATTTCTTGCCACCACACTCGCCGCAACCATTACAAAGAAAATAATTAGGGGTAAAATACGTTTTATCATCAACACTATTTTGGTTTAATATCATTTGATATAACAGTCTTTTCACTGTTATTACTTTGCTTCATTTATATCGTTCAACCCTTATATCATTGAACGCTGCAAAGGTCGGATAATAAAATCATCTCTGAAATCGCATGAAGTTGCGATTTTAGCTCTCCAAACTAACTATTAATAGTGATAGACCAATAACACGAAGTAGCAACAAAGCAAAAGAGGTTGGTTAGATACTGTGATCTAACCAACCTCTATTAAAAGTTCACAAGCTTCTACTTCAATAGTTTCGCAAGTTTCATCTTCATATTATCGAGGAAATCGTCCCAATATTGCTCGGTAACTTTCGGATTACCAAAGTATGGCGACAAGACACAAGAGCGCAACACTCTAATACTACCCACCTTATCCCATTGATCGGCAGTGATACCTAAGCGCATTGCCATATCTTTAGGTGCATCGCCATAATCATCGTGAGTAAGTTCAGTATGCGAGGTTACAAAGTCTTTCTTAAGAATAGGTGCGCCTGTAGCCGAACTCTCTTGCCATATTTGCAAAGTTAAGTTATTCATTACCTCAATATCGGTATTACCTTCTGGGTTGAAAGCAAAGTCTACGATATTGAAATCTGGATCGGTTAATGCTTCAAAACGCACTTTCTTACCATTAATTTCTAAAGTCTTTGTTTTATTGATGAGATTATAGAACTTATGTGCTCCATTAACACTAGCACCAATAATACGTCCATAACCTGTCACATTAAGCGGAATCAATTGATGGGCTACCCATACTGCCGCCACAGAAGCTCCTGCTTTAGAACCTTCAAGAATATAACTACCCACCAACATAGGCGACATTACACCTGCCTCAAATACATAAGCTGCAAAGAACGAGATAAAGTCTACCATACGTTTATCTTTAATGGCAATACCACCACAAGCGTAAGGAACATATCCCATTTTATGAGGGTCAATAGTAATAGAATCTACTTTTGCCAACGCTTTGTAAGCATTATAAATATCTGTTGTAGGCCAATTAATATCTTTATCAATTAAGCCATCGTCATGCAAACGTTTCACACAGACATCATAATCCATAAACTTACCATTTTCATCCACAAAGATAGCTTGCCCGTATCCACCATATGCTGCATCGGCATGAATATAGAACGATACACCTTTCTCTTTCTCGAACTTTTCACGTAATGCTACCACTTTATCCAGATGGTCTACTGCACCCTCTTCGGTAGTTCCTATTACGGCTACAACTCCTAAAACAGGAATTTGTTTCTCTATTAAACCATTAATAGTCTTTTCAAGCACATCAATATCCATACGGTAATGATCGTCAACTTGGATATCAATTACATTTTGTAATCCAATGCCCATAACGTCGGCAGCTTTCACCCATGAATAGTGTTTTGTTTGAGGAACAATCCATTTACCCAATTGTTTTTCATCTACTCCTAAGCCAGTAACCGAATTATTGCGCACCTCTTTCCAAATATCTTGAAGTTTACCGGCCAAATCTAATATCTCGTCAACACGCATATTAGAGAGTTGCCAATCTGATTTTCCTGCTACCAATTCAGGTTTTAATTTTTTAACCGCAAAAGGCAAAGAGCTAATATTACGTGCATACCACAACCCTTCCATATTAGCAATAGTACCATCACAAGTTACATGGCCCCATGCTTTGTTTGCATCGAAACCAAGAAGTTTTGCCAAATCCATTCCCACTTCAATTTCTAAAGGAGTAGTGGCAGGCGAACCTTCGTAAGCACAGTTATTACAGTTATAGAACATTGCAGTAATATAGCCAAGAATTGATGAGAGTAAAATCTCACTATTCATATGTCCTAAATAACGTGGTGAATGCCAAGGAGCTGAAGTCTCACGTAATTTAGAACTCAAGCTATCTAATACCCGGCGTGTCTTATCTTGAATCTCTTTGTAAGAAGGTTGTTCTTTTTCCATATAAGAGATAATAGGATCATCTTCCGGATGGAAATCTTTACGCCAATAAAGATGGTCGTTCACACAATTTATTAGGACATCTTTAAAGAAGTCGCCATTCTCTGATTTTGGGCCTAAAAAAAGGGCATTTATATCTGTAATTAAATTTTTATTTGGATCCATAATAATAAAGAATTAACATTTGAAAAATTAAAAATCCTATCTTTATAGGATAAGAAGTTTGTTTTGAATATTACTCATTATTTTAAAAAGAAATAAGTCAAACAATTGATTGCAAGCAAACTCTTATTTGACTTATTTACTTTCAAAATAGATTTAGAATAAATTGATACTATATGTCTATTATACCTTATTCTCTTTATCTAATACTGCTTGAATTTCAGCTTCTGTAGGTTCATAACCTGCAACCCATTTAGATTTCTCACCTGCCTTACGTCCTTCAATTTGCCAATCGAAAGGAACAAAGGTAGTTTTTGGGTCTCTCCATGTAGGTTTACGCAAAGCATAGACAATAAATGGAATCACAAAGAACACAGCACTACCAATAATTAATATTATCACATAAGCAGCAGGACTACCTGTAGTAATCTGAGATGGTGGAATGAAGCTTAATATTAAAGCTAACAATGCACCTGCTAAGCCAAGTATAGTAAAGAACCAGATACCAAATTTTCCTCCAGGAACCTTATATGGGCGTATTTTATTATGGTATCGTGTTAAAGATCGTAAATTTAGTGGAAAAGTTGAAAAAATTATGAATGTCTTTACAATCATTAGTCGCGCTGAATTAATTAGTTGGGCAGAGCATACGTCTAACATC
>CAMTOX010000108.1 GCA_947074225.1 uncultured bacterium | reverse complement strand
CCTCTCCACCTATTTTGTTTTAAATATATAAAGTTTAGGTTAGTCTCTTTTATCATGTTTAAATTTTCAATATTTTCAAAGTGATTATAATATGTTAAATATGTTAAATTTCAAAATAGTGTGTATATTTTTAGTGGTATTGTTGAATTTTGTATAAATTTGTAGTTCTTAAAATGGGGATTAACTCTATATAGCAATCGAGTACCTTCCCATTATTCTCAACTACAGTAAAAGAATAAAAAGCGATTAATTGTTACATAATGATTATATTATGTAATAGTTTTCAATATATTAGAGAGGGATTGTAATTATAGTATAATGATTAAAAAACGAAATTATGAAACATTTCTACTTATTTATTTCAGTTATGTTGTTTGGTTTGTGGTCGGTGAACTTACAAGCTCAAACACCTTTTCATTACTCTTGTGGGTTTGAGTCTACCACGGACACCGCTGGTTGGACAATTATGAACGATGGCACAAGTGGTAATAGTTGGATAATTGGTTCTGCAATAAAAAGAACCGGTAGTAAATCATTGTATATCTCAAATAATGGTTCTACAGCAGACTACAACAAAACCGTAGCCTCTATGGTTATCGCTTATTACACGGTGACTTTACCTTTAGGTGTAGATCATGCTGTATCTTTTGATTGGTTAAGCAATGGAGAAGCAGGCTTAGATGAGCTTTCTATTTGTGTGGTAGATGATCCAACTGAAGTTATTACAGCAGGTAGTGGCGGAGTGTATCCAGCTTGGCACACTTCAAGTGTTGTCAATACTATATCTGGTCAACGCGGATGGCAAACATATGCTGTATCTTTAGTAGGTACAGGACAACCTCAACGTATTGTTTTTGTATGGAAGAACGATGCCAACTCTTTGGGCACCGCTCCTGGTGGAGGTGTTGACAACTTCTATATTCGTGAAACAACTCCTCTAAACTATTTTAATGGCTGGGACGATCCAGTAGAAAATGCTAAATGGACACTTCGTGGCCATAATAACTGTGTAAATAAGTGGGCTATTGGTGGTGCCGATTATAATGTCGGACCATCGGCGCTTTATATCTCTCCCGATACAGGTAAAACAGCTTCTTATGTAAACCGTGAAGGTTGGGTAACAGCTACTCGTACATTTATTTTACCTCCTAATGTGCAATGCGATATCTCTTTTGATTGGAAATGTTATGGTGAATTTGAGATGGACTTTGCCTATGTTTGTTGGGTAACCGACTCAACAGAAACAGTGGGTACTAATGCCAATACCTCTTTACCTACTTGGGTGAACTCTGCTGCTCAATCTGTAAACCTTGATATTACCGGTGGTAAACAGATGGTACGTTCTTCAACATGGAAAACAGGTACGTTCCAACAAATGGGAACCGGACGTCCGGCACGCTTGGTGTTTATCTGGAAGAATAATAGTAGTATGGTTTATGAACCAAGTATCGTGATAGATAATTTAGAGATTACAACTCGCGATTGTGCAAAACCAGAAAACTTCTCGGCTAGCCTCTATGGTACTACTGCTACTTTAACATGGGATGGCACAGGAAGTAACTACGAGGTATGGTACAGAAATACTTATGAAGATCAAAACGAAGGCTTTACTGTTTTAACAGGTCAAACTTCACCTTGTCAGATTACCGATTTAGAGAAAGGACGTTATACCTTCTGGGTGCGTCAAGTCTGCGATACTACTGATAAAGGTACAAGTGCATGGTCAAAAATACATAACTTCCTAGTGATAACTAATGAAGGTTGTATAAACTTTATTGATTTAACAGGTTCTCATGTGTTGGCAACAACAGGTACTACCGCTAATCCATACGCAGTAACAGGTGTTGTAGACTATGGTCAGTTCTCTCAATCCAGTCGACATACGGTAAATACTATAAACGACCGTGACCCGGAAACGAACTATGGTTTGACCATGATTCCAGATGGCTCTTTGGCTTCAGTACGTTTAGGTAACTGGCGTTCCGGTGGTGAAGCAGAGTCTTTGACTTATACCTTTACTGTGGATTCCTCTTCTACCATATTATTAATGAAATATGCGGTAATATTGGAAGACCCTGAACATCCTGAATCACAACAACCATTCTTCCAATTGCAAATCTTGAATGAGAATAATGGTGTGATTGATGCTACTTGTGGTGATGCAACATTTATCCCGGGTACTAATACTAGCGACTGGAATGTGAATGGTATAATTCGTTGGAAAGATTGGACCTTAGTAGGACTAAACTTACAAAGTTATGTCGGAAGAACAGTTAAAGTGCGTTTGACAACAAAAGACTGTAGTCAGTCTGGTCACTATGGTTATGCTTACTTTACTTTAGATTGTGCAAAAGGTTCTTTGGAAGGATTAAGTTGTGGTGACGCTACTCCAGATAGTGTATGTGCTCCTGAAGGTTTCTTCTACCGTTGGACTAAAAAGAATGATCCATATACAGTAATTTCATTAGATCGTTGTTTCAGACCTTCAGTAGGCGATACTACAGAATATAATTGTAGAGTTATTTATCCAACTAATCCAGCATGTGGTTTTGACTTAAGTGCTGTGTTGGTACCACGTTGGCCTTTAGCAAAAGCAACTTATAAATGGCAACCAGAAGATTGTAAAAATATTATTAAGTTCACAAACCAATCGGTAGTAACGACTGCAGGTGGTGTCTTACAAGGCGAAAAGGCAGATATCTATTATTGGGACTTTGGTAATGGTAAGAAATCGCAGAAAGAACATCCAGAAATGGATTTCGGTCCTGATGGAGGAATCTTTAATGTAACAATGGTTGCTAGTATGGCAAAAGATGAATGTTTAGATACATTCAGAATGCAAGTATTAGTACCAAAAATTGAATCTTATCATACAAAACGTACAGAGCGTATCTGTGTAGGTGGTAAAATTAACTTTAATGGTAAAGATTATACTGAAGAGGGCGTGTATATGGATACTTTAGTCTCTTTTGCAGGTTGCGATAGTATAATGGAGCTAAGCCTATTCGTTTCTGATTTGTTTGAACAAAATGATACGATTACTATTTGTGAAGGCGAACAATATCAATTTGGTGCACAAGTGTTAACCGCTTCTGGTGAGTATCAGAATAAATTCCAAACTACAGCAGGTTGCGATAGCGTGGTGAACTTGAAATTGAATGTGAATCCAATCATGAAGATTCAATGGGAACCAATGACTGAAATTTGTGAAGACGATCCATTGTTCAATATCTCATACCAGAGTAATGGTAGTGAACCAACAAAATATAGCTTAGTCTTTAAGGGTGAGGCTGTAGGTCAAGGTTTCATAAATCAAGAAGATCAAGAATTATCTACAAATACTATTCAAATTAACTTACCTTCGGGAGTTAAAGCAGGTATTTATGAAGCAGAAATAAACTTCGTAGATGAGAAATTTGATTGCGGTGAATATAATGTTCCAATGCGTTTTGTAGTAAATTACTCTAAAACGGTTATTAAGCAACTTTGGAACGACGTATTAGGTTTGAAGAATATGCTATATAATGGTGGTTACGATTTTGTAAGTTACCAATGGTATTGTGATGGAAACCAGATTGAAGGTGCTACTGCGGCGAACTACTATGTTAGTGGTGGTGAATTGAACTTCGATTCATACTATCAGGCTCGTATTATTCGTGCCGATGGAGTAGAACTATATACTTGTCCATTCCGTCCAACAAGATTACCAGACGAGATAAATGTTACTCCAATTACTATCGTGAACCAACAGTTTGTTGTTTCTGCACCAGTTTATGGTAATGTACAGGTGTACAATACATCTGGCCTTTTGATGATGACCTATAATATTGTAGATGGTGAAAACGAGTTACGTGCACCTTCATATCCTGGTGTATATTTAGTACGTGTGAATTTAGATAACGGTTTGCAAAAAACATCTCGCTTAGTAGTAGTGAGTCAATAATTGATTTCTTTAGAATTTAAATCTATACTATGACCAAACATTTTCAATCTTTTATTAAAGGTGCTCTATTACTGATGTTCCTTGTGGGCTTTACAATTCCACGAGCCAATGCAAGAGTACTGGGCGATCATTATATCGATGCCTGGGGAGCCCTTGGTTATTCCGCCTTGTTCCAATCTATTGAGAACTCAAAGATGATTGGTGGACCAGGTGTTCAACTTGGGCTGACATATGAGTGGAGATACAAAAAGAAGTTTTTATTGACTACTGGGCTTGAATTTGCTTATTATGGCAATAATAATAAATATAGTGATTTTGACTTGCAAGCTACTTTGCTGTACGATGGTCATTATGTGATGGATTATTTCTATAACTTCCGCAAATTTGGGGAGTTTCAGAATGCTGGATTTCTTAATATCCCTATCCTTGTGGGTGGTAAATTTGATAACTACTACTTCTTAGTAGGACCAAAAGTGGGAATTGGGGTGTTTGGAACCTATTATTCGCACTCTACTGTGACTACTTATGCTATAGATAAGGAGTTGATTGATAATCTTGAAGAGATGCCAAATCACTTGTTGTCTACCAAAAAGGAGAAGGGTAATGGTAGTTTCAATGTTGGGCTTAATGTTGCAGCGGCAGCAGAGTTCGGTATGATCATTGACGACTGGATGCCTAAAGAGATGAAGTCATTCCGTATGGGAAAGATGAATCGTGCGATCTCTTACCGTTTGGCACTTTATGCCGACTACGGTTTCTTAAACATCAGTAAAGATAATGTTCCAGCAAATGAACCAAATAGATTGGTGGTAGATGTGATACCACCTTCAGAAATAAAGTTTAATAGTGTGTTGTCTCTAAATGAGGCACGTGGTAAGAATGTTAATCCATTCTTTGTAGGTGCTAAGTTTACGGTGTCGTTTCACGTAGCGGAAGAGAAACCCAAACCGGTTCCTCCACCACCGCCACCACCACCGCCACCACCACCACCGCCTCCTGTTATTCCTCGTCCGGACCCACCATTCTATATTGCAATGATTGTGGATGGCGAAACAGGGGAGTATTTAGATGCTAAAATTGCTCTTACTAGCGTTACAAACGATAAAGATACTATCTTCACTACTGTAACTAGCGATGTAGATGGTATGGCTTCTAAACAGATGACAAGCGTTCCTGCAAATGTGCATATTTCGCGCTTAGGTTATCAAGATTATAAAGGACGTATTGAAGGATTTGATAGCGACACCTTCTATATTGACTTGCAGCCAATGCCTCGTAACACTAAGTTAATCTTAGAGAACTTGTTCTTTGACTTTGATAAAGCAACCATTAAGATGGCAGAATCTGAAGCTTCGTTGTCTGAATTGTTCAATATGTTGAATACGAACTCTTCAATGCGAATTGAGATTACCGGTCACACAGATAGTAAAGGTTCTGATGCCTATAACGAAAAACTATCGCACGACCGTGCAAAAGCTGTTTATGATGAAATGGTACGTAGAGGTATCAAATCTAATCGAATGCGTTATAGTGGTAAAGGATCTAAAGAGCCTATCACAACAAACGAAACCGATGAAGGTAGAGCAATCAACAGACGTGTAGAATTCACCATCCTTTAAGGATACAAATAGGTTAGAGCCTGCTATTTATTTAGCAGGCTCTAATTGTTTTAGGTGGTAGAGAGGTATGAAAGATATGCCTTTAAACAGTGAGAGAGCCACTCCATAAGGAGTGGCTCTCTCACTGTTTTTATTTCTTGAAGTATTAAGGAAGCAGTAGTGCTGCCAGTTTTAAATCTATGGGAGTGGTGATTTTAATATTCTCTCTGTTACCTTGCACTAGTTTAATAGAGACTCCTGTGGCCTCAACTACCGAAGCATCGTCGGTAAAGTGAGTGGAGTAGGGCTGAGTATATGCACGATGTAGCAACTCTCCTTGGAATACTTGTGGCGTTTGAACTATGCAGAAACGAGAACGGTCGGCCATTTTGTTACCATTGTCGGTAAGTTCTCTGATGCTATCGTTGAGTGGTAATGTAGGTATTGCCGCTGCATAAAGTTCGGCGGCCAAATAGCAAGCGTGTATAACGTTTTTATCTACACATGGACGTACTGCATCGTGAATGGCAATTAATGCCTTAGGATTGCTTATTTTAAGTCCATTTTGCACAGAGAAGAAGCGTTCATCTCCACCCTCGGCAATTTTGTGCTCTATAGTGAAGTGATGGGTTGTACAAAGTGTTTTCCAATATTCTATTTGGTTTGTTGGTAGTACTAAAATTTGTTTTATTCTGCTATCGAAATCATGAAAACATGCCATAGTATGCATTAGTATGGGTTTTCCATTCACTTCTATGAACTGTTTGGGTATGTTTCCGGCCATACGTTTACCGCTTCCTCCCGCCACAATTATGACTTCTCTTTCCATGTTTCTACTATTTTCAGTTTGTTACAACGCCACTACTCAAAGCACCATTCGGAATAAAAATAAGCTTATTATCTCCGGTAGACAATATGGTATGGAATATCTGAATCTCTTTTACCGTTCCTGCTACGCCTTGACATTCTATCCATGCGCCTACTTTATAAGGTTTGAAAAGAAGAATTACTAACCCACCGGCAAAGTTTTGCAGATTGCCCGATACTGCCATACCACTAGCAACACCGGCAGAGGCTAGTAAAGCGGCAAAGGAGGTAGTTTCTAATCCTAATGCACTGATAACAGAAATAATAAGAAATATAGTAAGTGTAATCTTTACCATGCTCATCGTACAAG
>CAMTOX010000107.1 GCA_947074225.1 uncultured bacterium | reverse complement strand
GCCGAAAATCCATAAAAGAGTAGGCACAAGACTTAATTATCTTTATTATGAAAAAAATTGTATGCACAATTGGTATTTTATTAATTGCAGTTTGCGGAGCTTTTGCCCAATACAGATTTGATCCTATGGTTTGGACTATGGAGGTATTATTTAATCCACTTTCCACAACTTCAAACAATGCAATAGATTTACCTGCTTATGGTGCAAAAGGTAGATTGTTCTTTAATGATTCATGGTGTTTGCGTTTACAATTAGGATTTGACAATACTAATAAAGAGGTAAAAGATTACGCAAATAATAGTGATGACTATACAAAAACAGTCACTGACCAAATGATGGTTACTTTCTTCCCTGGTTTTGAATACCACTTTGAAGGAAACGATCGTATTTCTCCATATATTGGTATGGACTTGGGTTTTGGTATTTATAACAACAGAACTGAATTAAAGAACAGTACAACCGATAATAAATCGGTAGTTAAAGGTACTGACTATTTATTAGGTTTAAACGTTGTAACTGGTGTTGATGTATTCTTGTATCGTGGTTTATACATGGGTGTTGAAATTGGATTAGGCGTAAACAACTTACGTGAAAATAGCAACACCACAGATGTAACTGTAGATGGCGCTACCGACACAAGTAAATCAAAAGACTTTACTAACACTAACGAAGTAGGTTTCAATGTTGTTCCTGCAATTCGTTTGGGTTGGTCTTTCTAAAATGAAAGATGTTTATAAAAAAATAAGGCTCGACAAATTATTTTGTCGAGCCTTATTTAATTTATACACTATCTAGTAATTAAGATAGTATGCGATATTAATTCACTTTTACTACTCTAACAGCTTGTGCATTTACCATAATAGTATAAACCCCTGCAGGAAGATTTGTCATATCAAGTTGAATAGATTCTGAGTTTATTTGTTGTGTGATAATAACCGCGCCATTCATATCTATTACGCGTAAATAATCTCCAACAGGATATTGATTCATTTCAATAGTAACAACATTACGTACCGGATTAGGATATGCACTTATTGTGATATTGCCATTCAATATAACATCTTCAATACCTGTTTCAACTTGTGGGTTCACAGTAATCATAAAGGTATGAGGTTCGCCTTCACATTCTACTTCTCCAAAACTATAATGAGGAGTTACTGTAACATTTGCAGAAATAGGACTATTAGTAGTGTTAGTGACAACTAAATCTTCAATATTTCCTTCGCCAGCTCCTGCAAGACCTATAGCTGTATTGTCATTACTCCATACATAACGTACAGTACCATCTGTACTATTAGAGGTAAAGACAATAGTAGGCAACGTATCATTATGAACCGCCTCAATATCTTCTATACGATTTACTGTAACAGTAGGATTTACAGTAATAGAGAATGAAACAGGAGCACCTGCCCATTCTGTACCATCTACATCTAAATAAGGTATTACTGTAACAACAGCAACTTCTTTAAGTTCTCCATTATTTATAGCAGTAAATGCATCGATATCTGAGTTACCGCTTGCAGCCAAACCAATGTTTGTATTGTTATTACTCCATTCATAACGTACTGTACCTTGTGTAGGTGTAGTAAACAAAATTGCTTGAGTCAAATCACCATTACATACAACTTGATCGGCTATAGTATTAACTACTGCAGCAGGATTTACTGTTATGGTAAATTGCATTTCAGCGCCTTCGCATTCTACTGAACCAACAGTAATATATGGAGTCACAGTTATTGTAGCCACTACAGCAGATGTTGTAGTATTATGAGCGGTAAATTGAGGTATATTACCTTCGCCTGAAGCATCCAAACCTATTGAAATATTGCTATTTGTCCACTCGTAACGCATTGTTGCATCTGTATTTGTAGTTGCGAACTGAATCTCATTTACGATACCATTTTGACAAGTTTCAATATTAGCTACACTATTAACCATTGCATTTGGAGCTACAGTAATTGTGAATGTCAATACTTCGCCTTCACACTCATCTTCACCTATTGTAGCATATGGAGTTACTGTAATGGTTGCTGTTTCTACGGTCAATCCACTATTTACTGCATCAAATGCTGCGATATTTCCTTCACCTGAAGCAGCTAAACCTATTGAAGTATTATCATTGGTCCATACATAACGCATGGCAGCATCACTATTAGAAGTTGAGAATTCAACAACTTCAGTTTCAGAACCATTACAAACAACTTGGCTGGAAACAGCGTTGATAACAGTTTCTGCATTTACTGTAATGGTAAAGATAATTGGTGTCCCTTCACACTCAACACCTCCTAAAATAGTATATGGGGTAACTGTAATAGTAGCTATAGCAGATGTTGCACCACTATTTGTAGCTATAAATTCTGCAATATTTCCTTCGCCAGATGCTGCCAATCCAATAGTACTATTATCATTAGTCCATGCATAACGCATAGTTCCATCGGTTATAGCAGATGCAAATGTAATAGCAGAAACTGAACTATTGTTACATACAGTTTGACTAGCTACTGCTTCCATTGTAACTGTAGGAAGAATAGTAATAGTAAATATTTTACTTTCGCCAGCACACTCTAATGCATTAATAGTATAATAAGGCGTTACTGTAATAGTAGCTTCAACAGCAGCATTTGTAGCATTCACTGTCGTAAATGAAGGAATATTTCCTTCCCCATTTGCTGCCAAACCAATTGAACTATTACTATTTGTCCATGTTGTACGCAAAGTTCCACCAGTGTTAGTAGCACTAAATATAATTGCTGTAGATTCCGACGCTGGACAGAAGAACTGATTAACCACATCGTTTAATATCACATCGCTCAATACTGAAATAGTCACTGCATTACTATATGCTGTAGCATTTTCGTTTGCAGCAAAATAACGTAAATACCAACCATTGCATGAATCAGATAATAGCTGATTTGTATAAATAGAGACAATGTCAAATATAGAATCTTGTGAAAGCTCCCATCCAGAAATACCAGCTTGGAAACCTTGTAGATCTACAGTTGGAACTGTTAAAGCTAATGCACTATTATTACATATGGTAACAGGAGCTACAATTGGATTAATAATTGGAGCAGTATAAGGTGCGAAAACACTACCTATACTTGCTAAACCAGTAATTGTTTGACCTATTTGGTCTTTAGAGAGAAGTACATCTGCTCCTGTTGAGCCAAGTAGATATGTTTTTGCTCCAGTTTCTGTTTTAGATATAGCCAAAGCACTATAATTTGCACTATACCACACATAAACTCCTTTACCTGAGGCTGCACCATTAGAAATAATTGGGAATATACCATTCATTCCCATAACAGCTTGATTATTCTCTACAGAGACAAAAATATCAGAAATAGATACATCAGAATAACTATCTATCTCTTCAGATACATCGTCAAACATTCTTCCAATAATACTTGAATAAAGATAAACTGAACCATCTATTGAAGTAATATCGGCACCAAAATAATTGAAGTTACCAGCAATAATAGAATTGATAACATTTACAGTACCATCATTATTAAAGATACCACCACCATTGTTACCACCATTATTCGTTAGCGTAGAATTTACTATATTAAGTGTACCAACATTGAAAATTGCTCCACCATTCATATAAGCCACATTATTCGCTAATGTAGAATTTACTATTGTAAGGATACCTTCGTTGTATACTCCAGCACCAGAAAGTCCAGAACCATTTACAATATTCATATTAAACATTGAAATAATGTTTCCTGTCTCAATTGTAAACAAACGACCACAACTTGTACCATCTACACTTATAACAACATTTTCTAAACCTTGTATTGTTAATCCACCTGTGAATAGATTAAATTGATTCACTGTGAATATAATCGATGAGTCTAAGAAGAGAGTATTGTTTGTCGATGTAAATACAGTTGGATCAAATGTAATGACATATCTTCCATCAACTTTAAGGGCACCAGTAGCAATGTCGGCAAAAGCGTAATTAATAGCCTCACGTAATGATATTAATCCATCTTGAGCGTCAATAGTATCTTCTGCTGTAGTAACCACCAAAGATGGTACATCAGGATTATTAGCTAGGGTTGTAACTGTAATTATATTACTTGGATCAGAATCGCTATAATTAGTACCTTGAGCCACTACATTATATTGATATTCAGTATTTAATTCTACTCCGGAGATTGCATAGGATGTAGTTGTAGAAGTGTAAGGAGAATTCTCTAAAGGTATATTAGCTAAAGGAACCTCGTTTATTTCAATCTTATCAATATATACCTTTGCTCCACTATAGACTCTTATTTCAAAATTTAAGGCTGTAGCACCTTCTGGCACAGTTACTATAATGCTTTTTTGAGTCCATACACCTAATGTTTTTTCATAGGTACTTGGTTGAATATTACCTACTGATGAAGATCCTGTCCAAGTACTCCAAATTCTTAAACCACTACCTGTTGATGTGTTTTCCATGAAATACCAGTATGAGATTACAATCTCCTCTCCTTCAATCACTGGAATAGAAGATTGAGCAAGTTTCTTCGTAGCATTAGCAGAAATATAAACAGAATTTGTTCCCTCATATGTTTCATCAGTATTTATTCCAAATCCAGTTTCCATTGACCATCCAGAGGTTCCATCTTCAAAAGAACCATTAGAGATACGATTTATTGGTTTTGGCATCATTTTCTCTACAAATAACAAATATGAACTTGCATCAGTAACTGCATTCCAATTAGCAGTAAACGACGTGCCTAAAATATTTGTTGCATTGGTAGCTACCGGAGCTACTATTTGAGGATAAACAGCTGTTCCGGCCACTAGAATCTCTTCTGAAGTGATACCACCACCACTAATTGTAATAGTTGCAATATCTTCGGTTATAGAAGTAGCCGTATAAGTAATAGTAACTAGAGTTTCTTCAATAGTTCCATCTGTTGGTGTAAGGCTTGAAGGAGAAACAGCAAATGCTGTATTAGAACTTACTAAAGATAGATTACCTGTAAGATTCACAGCACTTATAGTACATGTAACTGAGGTGGTTTGACCCAACACAACCTCTCCGAAGTCATACATATTATCTTCTATACCATCAATAAACAAACTTGGATCGGCAGGGATAATCTCGGTGATAGAGATAGGAAAGACTTGTATAGAACTATTATAAGGAACTACAAGTCCAACAATAGTGTATGTTCTAGCGGTATTAATCTCAACACCTAAACGGAAGTTATCGCGTATGGTGAGTTCAGAGTTGTCAAAGCTAATGGTACCATTCTTAATACTTGAAGTACTATATGCAGGATCAGAAGTAAAAGTAACCCCTTCTAATTTTACATATTCACTTGCTTGTGGCAGAGTAGGCATAATGGAAATAATTGTTGGGTTTACCTCTGTTCCTACAGTAGCAGTAGGTAAAATCGGATTATCTAGACGAGGTAAGTTATAATAGTTACGATATGTGCCATATACACCTGTTAAAACATCACCATTATTAAGGGTTGAGGTTGTTTCCCCATAAATGGCCAAGCTACCGCTATTGTCCTGAACATAAAGAAAACTACCATTTTGATATGTAACAGTTAATGGACCGGTAATTTTATATTCCGTAGTACCGGTATAGCTAGTTGAACTTGTACTGTTTTCAATGTTTGCTGCAGCAAGAAAAGCAGCAATATCTGCTACCTCAATAGGAAATGTATAAGTAGCAGTGGAAACTGCACTTGTATCAGTACCAGAAACAGCAATAGCTTTAACTGTTGTGCTTTGACTTACTGTAAAAGGAGCAGTGTAAGTGTTAAGTGTAGTACCTTGAGCCTTTGGGTCATCACCATTGGTAGTATAATAAATAGTGGTGTCGTTACCATAGCTGCCTAGAGTTACTGTTTGAGCAGTGCGGTATTGACCTGAAGCAGGAGTTATAACAGGAGACTCAAAAGCATTTTGATCGATAGTTTTATTCAATATAAATACCTCTGACATTCTTATAGTCTTATTTGTTGCATTCCCAGTTGCAGTTCCAGGTCTTGCAACTATTGCTAATTTATTATAGTTAGTCTTATTGCCTGACCATTCAACAAACCCTTCAATTGCTGTCCCTGAAGTTGCATAATTTGTAGATGACAATAGTTGGAAACCATTTCCTGAGTCACCAAATAAATAGACTTGGAACGCATTATTTCCTCCTTGCCATGTTACTTTAATATCTGTAACCTGAGAACAAGCATTATCAAACAACATTGCGTATGCTTGAGCTGCGGCTGAATATTGTCCGTCTACAGTGGTAAGAATAGATATTACATCATCCCATACACCAGTATTATTAGGATTGGTAGCAGCAGCACCAGCTAATACACCTTTTGCTGAATTACTACTATTGCATCCTAAATAGAAGACACCGCCATTATATTGAGATGTACTAATAAGCCAATCCTTACCATTTAAGGTTGCTGTATGGTTCAAAGAATAGGAATAAGTACTAAGAGAATAAAAATCGCAACTATAAATAGTATCGATCTGTCCCCAACTGTTTCCAATTCCTATTAAAAACATAATAGCAATCAAGAAACTTTTAAAATAAGTAGGTTTTTTCATGATTTCTTTTTTTTTCGTTTATATGCATGAATTATTTGATAATTTTGATAACCATACCCGGATGGGTATCTTGTTTGTATTTAAAACAACAAAGTTGTTAATGAAGATTTCGTTACATCTTGATTTTCTCTTTTTTATATTTCCATAAAATTAGATTTTGCTTTGCATTGAATATTATTGTTCAT
>CAMTOX010000106.1 GCA_947074225.1 uncultured bacterium | reverse complement strand
CGAGATGTCTGAATGTGACTGGAGTTCAGACGTGTGCTCTTCCGATCTGCATACGGCTTTACTATTACTCGCGAAGGGAATAAAACACCGGGCACCTATTATTATATGCGTAGAGATTCTATAACTAATGACTTATGGCTGCTCACCTTAGAGGTGTTGGAGAATGATGAACAGCTCTATTACGATACCATTTGTAGTAATGATGCCAACTATCTGTATGGTATACCGTTGGATAGAGCTGGCACTTATAGGGTACATTTTTCGAATACTCAGGGGTGCGATAGTGTGGTGCAACTCTATTTAGAAACTAAAGCATTGGCATATAATAGCGACACTCTAGGAGTGTGCAGTAGCGCATTGCCATATATAAGAGATGGAGTAACTTATTGGGAACCACTTGTGATTAATGATAACCTACAAGCAGAAAACTGGTGCGACTCTATTGTTACTATAGATTTCAGAGTGTGGCCGGAGTATGAGGTAGAACATGAGCTGACAATTAGTACGAATGAATTGCCATATAGTTATTTAGATACACTCTTTATGGAAGATACACCTTTAGGTACTACACACTACCAATATCATGGTTGGACAGAACAAGGGTGCGATAGTATAGTCAATATGCGGCTAATAGTAAATTTGCCAACAGCCGCTAATATAGTTACAGAGCGAGAACTACAGATATACCCTAATCCGGTTCGTGTGGGCGAAGGTGTGTCGATAGAGCTTCCTGTGGATTATGTCACTGCAGAGGAGATACAGATAGAGCTGCTACATGTTAACGGGCAACAGCTTTATTGTAGGTCCGGACAAGGAGATAGAGTGTGGTTGGAGGGTATTCATAACAGTGGTCTTTATGTAGTAAGAGTGATTTTATCCGAACATGTAGTGTTTTATGGTAAACTTATAGTCTATTAGCCATGACAGTATCACTAAAAAAGGGATGGTATCAGTAAAGATACCATCCCTTTTTAGTTTTTAAGCTCTTAAGCAGTTATTAATGGTGGTTTCCACCGCAAGTAGCCGAGCATCCTTTTTTCTCTTCTTGAGGTTTAGCGGCATTTGTAGCATCTACCTCTTTTTCTGTTTTAGGAGCAATGATAGTCGATTTGTATTTCAAATCTTTCAATAGTGCTTCTTGTAACTTTTCAGGCGAAGTTTGTTTATCTTCATAAACCACCGTTACAGTACGTTTTTTAATGTCGTACTTAATGTCTTTAACTCCCTTTTCATAGGCAAGAACTTTTTCTACTTTAGCTTGACATGTGCCACATTCCATTTCTGGAATACGTATTTGAACGGTTTGACGTTCGGCCATTGCTACTACTGCCATAACAAGGCATACTGCTAACATTGCAAATTTCTTTTTCATACAAACTCTGTTTAAATGGATATTATTATTTATTTATGTCCGAAATAGTAGAGCTAAAGGCTCATTCTTCTGTTGCAAAAATAGTATTTATTTTTATTAGCAAACAATAAATTGTAATATAATCAGAATCATTTTTCTTAATCATTACGATTTAAAGCCCAACGGAATCCCACATATACTTTAGCACCATGAATAGGTCCCCATGCCATTGATCCGTCGAAATTAGGTCCCCAAGGATTTGCAGCATCAATAATAGGGTTTCCTTGTTTAAAGTTGGTAAGGTTTTCCCCACCCACATAGATGCTCCAAGTCTTGAAATAACGTGTTACCTGAGCCATAAGTTGTGGATACCAAGGGAAATTAGTTTCCCAAAGAGGGTTTTCGGCATCGGGTGTTGGCATACGTCCACCGCCATTAATTTGAAAGGTAGCATCAAATTGCCACTTCTTAAGAGGGGTTTGGTATGAAGTAGTTACTAATCCTTTGTAACGGTTAGTAAGTGGTTTCTCCACTAAGTTACCCCCGATAGTGGTTTTCACGTCGGTCATACGGTAAGCTAAGGTCATGGTCCATCCGCGTAAAATCTCCATAGAGGCCTCTACTTGTAAGTTGCCGGCATAGGCTCTTCCATTGTTTAGGTTACTAAATATAATAGCGTGTGGGTCTGTATCCATATCTACCACAACACAATCGTAGAAGTTGGTGAAATAGTATTCTCCAGTAATTTGTAATTCACGTCCCTTAATAGGGATGAAGAAAGTGGTACTTGCTCCCACATTAAGTGCGCGTTCTTGTCTTAGTTTTTCAGTAGGCCAAATAATCTCTCTGTTGCTTGGGAAGATGAAGTTATAGTCGGCCAAAAGGTTTGGCGACCTGTATCCCATTCCTGCCGAAGCTCTTATGTTCCACCAAGCCACTGGCGAATAGCGCACGTTGAAACGTGGTGTTACAAAGAATCCATACTCGCTGCTCCAGTCGCCACGTACTCCGGCAAGTAACGATAGTTTATCTTCGTAGCTGTAGCTATATTCGGCAAAGATACCAGGAGTAAACTCTTGGCGGTCGAAATTGTTATCGGCATTGCCCCAGATGAGGTTCTCTTTGAAACCATCGTAGTTGAAAGAAGCTCCTGCAACAATCTTGTTACGCTCGTCTATTTCTGTTTGGAAAATGGCATTTAAGTAGGCATTTGCTTGTGCCCCGGCATAATGTTTATCGCCATAAAGACCTGTTTGGTCATGATACGACCCACTCATGATAACACCAATGCTTGTTCCCTTATCGGCATCAAAGACATAACCGTTCTTGATAAATCCTTCCAATCTTTTGGTGTTGATATGTATTTGGTATGGGTTCTCAATATGCTCGCCATGTGCATGGCTCAACTGTCCACCACGGCGGTCGTCGTATAGTCCGCGCACTAAGAATTGACCGATATAGTCGCCACGTTTGTAGTACCAACGGTTTAAGAGATTCACATGATTCGTTAATGGTATGTCAATAAAAGAGTCGCCATTACCATCGTGTTCCCACATCTCTGTTTTGGCATGAGCTAAGATTCCTGTAGAAAGGTATGGGTTTATTTTAAATGCTGCACTTGCATTTACCTCTGCTCTGAGCGAGGATGCTATCATAGCATTCAGTGAGACCGGTTCTGTGGTTTGTGGTTTTAAGTATTCAATGTTGATTTGTCCGGTGGTGGCTTCGTAGCCATTAATTACCGACGAAGTACCTTTAGAAACTTGAATGCTCTCCATCCATGGTCCAGGAATATATTCCATGCCATAGTTAGAGGCTAACCCACGTACTCCCGGAGTGTTTTCTGTTAGCAATTGCACATAGGTACCCGAGAGTCCAAGAAGTCTAATTTGTTTAGCACCTGTTGCGGCGTCGCTATAGGCAACATCGACCGAGGCATTCGTTTCAAAGCTCTCACTGAGGTTACAACATGCTGCTTTGCAAAGCTCTTCGCCTGAGATGGTTTGTGTTTGAAAAGGGGTGTAACGCGATGATACCGTAGAAGCAGCACGTGCGGCTACAACCACTTCATCGAGCGATTTACTATCTTCTTTTAGGATGACATAAAGAGAGTTGTCGTCTTTAGCGACAGTGATGGTGTCTGAGTTATATGAAAGATAGGAGATTACCAATCTTTTTTCTGTGCCATGGCGTTCAATATTGAATTCACCATCTAAGTTTGTTACTACACCGGTGCCGGTGTTTAACCAATAGACTTCGGCGCCAATAAGAGCTTCGCCTTGTTCATCGGTAACAATACCCTCAACATTTTGGGCATTGGCAATAAAAGTTGCTCCAAGAAGGAGTATAGAAAGAATAAATTGTTTTAACATAATTATTTTGGCTTATAAATTTGATAATAAAGAATTGACCGATAGTAATATACCACCGGGAATACAGATCAAATTATAAGTCTAAATAAGAAGTACCGAATGACGGTTCAAGAGGTCGCGACCACTCCAAGGAATGGGTGGCGAAGTGTTGTTGTAGAAAGGAATAGGCGATGCGATACTATCAAATTGGAAATCGGGTATTACCAATTGATAAAGTAAAGGCAATTCAACATGAAGGATTTGTTGAACCACCATCTTTGTTGTTGGTAGTTCAAGACGTTCTAAAGAACAATGGTCTCCGTCTATTGGTAAAGAAAAACAAAAAACATTATTGTAATTTGGTTCAGATTCCAGAACCTCTGAAGAGCTATGGCTACAGCTATGTCCTGACTCACATTCTATTGTTTGGTGAACAGTTTCACAATCTACAAAATAAAAGTTTGATGAACCATGGTCGGCACAAGCGTTGCAACAATAATTGAACAGATTGATTCCACAGCCAAAACAGAAAATGTAAAGGCTGAACAATAAAGCGATATGTTTATAGAATCTCTGCATCATAATACGGAATGCAAAAATATACCTTTTATTTTGTAAACCATGAATATTTAATCATTTTTAGATTTTTAGGTTGTATCTTTGCACCATATATGATTAGTATACCAATAGATTGTATATTATTAATCCATATTTAATTCATACTGTTTTATGCGTCATTTTTTTATTTTGATAGTCTCGGTTCTTGTTCTCCTTGCGGGTTGTACAAATAAGTCTCAACCCACATTAGATTGGGAAACCTATAAGTTGGAGAAAGTTCAAGAAGTTGGAGATTCTATAATAAACTTCTCTTTCGATGCTCGTTGTGAGCTTCCGGTAAACTATATGCCTAGTAGTACCACTCGCGCTATTCGCGATCAATTGGTAACAGTATTATTAGGTGCCCCTTATGTGGAGTATAGTAACGGTAAACTTTTACGCAAATATTGCGACGTATTGAAAGATGAAAGTGAGATGCTAATGAAGGAGTATGAGAATGAGGGTGTAAATATTGAATCCTTAGCCTATGAGGAGATTATTCGGGGTAAGGTTATTTGGTCTTCAGATTCTATACTCTCTTACTCTAAAGAGTTATATGTGTTTACCGGAGGCGCTCATGGGTTAACAAATACCACCCAGATGGTCTTCGATTTGAGAAACGGTGAACTAATTAATGAGAGCGATATCTTCTATGCCGAATCTATGGATGCATTGACAAACTTATTAATTAAGAAAGCCAATAAGATGCGCGATGGCGACCGTTTGCCTAAGCGCTCATCGGAATTTATATTTAACGAACCATATCCGAATGGGAATTTTATAGTGGATTATAAGGGTATAGAGTATATGTACAACCCTTATGAAATTGCACCTTATGTTTATGGACAGGTGCGCATACCATTATCTATTGAAGAGGTACTGCCTATGCTAAAACCAGAGAGCGTAGTTTATAAATTCTTCACCGGACAGAATACATAGTAGGAGCAATCCTAATATTGCTAGAAATTATTTATCTATATATATATTTGATGGACATTATTAATCATTATTTTCCAAAGCTCACAGAGCAACAACGCGAACAGTTTTCAGCACTATTCCCTCTTTATCAAGAGTGGAATTCCAAAATTAACGTCATCTCTCGTAAAGATATTGACAACCTTTATCTGCATCATGTATTACACTCAATGGCCATAGCCAAGATATTGAATTTCAAACCAGGCACTACATTAGTAGATGTGGGTACCGGTGGTGGCTTTCCGGGTATTCCTTTGGCTATTCTTTTTCCAGAGTGTCAGTTTCATTTGGTAGATTCTATAGGAAAAAAAGTTCGAGTGGCTCAAGAGGTGGCACAAGCTATAGGGTTGAAAAACGTGACGTTTCAACATGATCGTATGGAGAATGTGAAAGATAAATACGACTTTGTAGTAAGCCGTGCCGTCATGCCTTTAGGCGATTTGGTGAACTTAGTGAAGAAGAATGTGCGCAAAGAGTCTAATAATGCCTTGCCTAATGGTTTAATATGTTTGAAGGGTGGTGAACTGCAAAGTGAGGTGTACCCCTATAGGAATAAGGCTACACTCTATAACTTGACAGAGTTCTTTACAGAACCTTTCTTCGAAACAAAGAAAGGGGTCTATTTACCACTCTAATAGTGACTCTAGTGATGCTGAGAATTATCAATGCATTTTTCCAATTTTATTAAATATATCCTATAAACTATTACTGTATCATTATGTTAGTAAAAACATTTGTATGTAATCCATTTCAAGAAAACACCTATGTGCTTTATGATGAGACTCGCGAAGCGGTCATTATAGATTGTGGTGCTATAAATAAGCGTGAAGACGATACGATAGCTCAGTTCATAGAACAAGAGGGCTTGACAGTAAAGCATTTGCTAAATACCCATTTGCATTTAGATCATATCTTTGGAAACTATTGGGCAGCACATAAGTATGGGGTTAAACCTTTAGCAAATCAAGCCGACGAATTCTTGATTGATGAGATGCCAAAACGTGCTGCCGAAATGGGTCTTCCTTACGAAGTGCATACACAACATTTAGGTGGTTACTTGAGAGATAATGAGACCATTTGTTTTGGTGTATCGGAATTGAAAACAATTTTAGTTCCAGGACATACACCTGGTAGTCTCTGTTTTTACGATGCTAAAGAGGGATACCTATTTGCCGGCGACGTACTCTTTTGCGGAAGCATAGGTAGAACAGACTTACCTGGGGGCGATTATGCAACTCTTATAAGAGGTATTAAAACACGCTTGTTGACTCTTCCCGATGAAACCATAGTGTTTTGTGGACATGGTCCATCTACTACAATAGGTGCAGAACGGGTAAGCAATCCTTTCTTATAAAGATAAATATATGCAATACTATAATGGGCTATACCTTAAGAGGTATAGCCCATTTCTTTTATGCTATGCTCTACTTCTTATGAAGAGGCATAGCCAAGATCGGAAGAGCACACGTCTGAACTCCAGTCACATTCAGAAATCTC
>CAMTOX010000105.1 GCA_947074225.1 uncultured bacterium | reverse complement strand
ACATAGTAGTTTGTATAAAACAAGTACCGGATACTACCGAAGTAAAGATAGATCCTAATACCGGTACCATAATTCGTGATGGCATACCAAGCATCATGAATCCGGATGATAAGGGAGGCTTAGAGGTTGCCTTACGTCTGAAAGATCAATTTAATGCCCATGTAACAGTCATTACCATGGGACCACTTCAAGCCGATGCCATATTGCGAGAAGCGTATGCTATGGGAGTTGACCGCGCCATATTACTTTCAGATCGTGCATTCGCAGGTGCCGATACTTTGGCAACTTCAAATGCTTTGGCTGCAGCAATCAAGAACCTTGACTACGATTTAATTATCTCAGGTCGTCAAGCAATTGATGGAGACACAGCACAAGTGGGACCACAGATAGCAGAACATTTAGATTTACCACAAATATCGTATGTCGCTAATGTAGAGTACAATGGTAAAGATACTTTCACAGTAAAGAAAGAGACTGAAGAGGGATACCAAATGCTTGAGGTATCGGCTCCATGTCTATTTACTGTATTGGCATCGGCAGTGAAACCTCGCTATATGAGTGTACGTGGCATTGTTGAAGCATTCGATAAAGAAGTAGAAATATGGACCGTAAATGACATTACTGTGGACTTAGCAAAATTAGGTCTTAAAGGTTCTCCTACTCGTGTGAAAAAATCCTTCTCAAAGGGTCTTAAATCTGCTGGTGAGCTTTACGAAGTAGATGCTGAAGAGGCAATAGGAATAATTTGTGAGAAATTAAAAGAAAAATTCATCATCTAACCCACAATATCATTATGGAAAAATCAGCGTATAAACATGTATTTGTTTTTGTTGAACAACGCGAGGGCGTTATTCAGTCTGTGGGTTTAGAGCTTATTGGTAAAGCTCGAGACCTTGCCGATCAGTTAAATGAAAAGGTTGTAGCAATACTTCCTGGATACCAAATAGCCGATCAGGCACAAAAACTTATAGAATATGGAGCAGACGATGTTATAGTTATCGATGCACCAGAACTTAAAGATTACCTAACCGAACAGTATGCACAAGCGGTGAATCAGGCTTTGATACACTATAAACCAAGTATTGTACTTATTGGTGCAAGTACTATAGGTAGAGACCTCGGCCCGCGCCTATCGGCACGTCTTGAAACAGGTCTTACTGCCGACTGTACCAAGCTAGAGATTAGTGAAGAGGGCGAACTTATGATGACCCGTCCGGCATTTGGTGGTAACCTTATGGCTACCATTATGTGCACTGAACATCGTCCGCAAATGTCGACCGTTCGTCCTGGAGTTATGCAAAAAGCAGATAGAGATGCCTCGCGTAAAGGAAATATAGAGCAGTTCACTCCAACTTTCGATGCCTCTAAATTTAAGGTAAAACTACTTGAAACCGTGAAGAATGAAAACGACAAACTAGATATTACAGAAGCTAAGATTCTTATTTCTGGTGGTCGTGGAGTTGGTAATGCCGAGAATTTCAAGAAACTTGAAGAACTTGCCCAAGTGTTGCATGCTCAGGTATCATCTTCTCGTGCCATGGTCGATGCCGGCATCATGTCGCATGACCGTCAGGTAGGTCAAACAGGTAAAACAGTACGTCCAGACCTCTATTTAGCTTGTGGTATCTCGGGTGCTATTCAGCACTTAGCAGGCATGGAAGAGTCTGAATTTATCATTGCTATAAATAAGGATAAATATGCCCCTATTTTCCAAGTATCTGATCTTGGCATTGTTGGCGATGTAAATAAAATTATTCCTATGCTTACTGAGCGTTTACGCAAAGAGATAGCCGAGAAATAAAACATATTCATTTAATAGCGTTCTGTATACAGAACGCTATTGATATAAAAAAAGAGGAGATTTATTAGATCTCCTCTTTTTTATTATACTAATAGCTTAATTATTTCGCCATTACACGTACCATTTCTAATACTTTGTTTGAATAACCCCACTCGTTATCATACCATGAAACGATTTTAGCAAAGTTACCATCTAAAGAGATACCAGCTTTAGCATCGAAGATAGAAGTTAAAGCACAACCGCGGAAGTCAGTAGAAACTACTGCATCTTCAGTATAGCCTAAGATACCTTTCAATTCACCTTCAGAAGCTTCTTTCATCGCTGCACAGATTTCAGCCATAGAAGCCGATTTTTCTAAACATACAGTCAAGTCAACAACTGAAACGTCAGAAGTAGGAACACGGAAAGACATACCTGTTAATTTACCATTCAATTCAGGTAAAACAACACCTACTGCTTTAGCAGCACCTGTTGAAGAAGGAATAATGTTTTCCAAGATTCCACGACCACCACGCCAATCTTTCTTAGAAGGACCGTCAACAGTTTTTTGAGTTGCAGTAGCAGCGTGAACTGTTGTCATTAAACCTTTTGCAATACCGAATTTGTCGTTCAATACTTTTGCTACAGGAGCCAAACAGTTAGTAGTACAAGAAGCGTTAGAAATAATATCTTGACCAGCATAAGTTTTGTGGTTTACACCATAAACGAACATTGGAGTAGCATCTTTAGAAGGTGCTGACATGATAACTTTCTTTGCACCAGCTTGGATGTGTTTGCGAGCAGTCTCGTCCGACAAGAAGAAACCAGTAGATTCAACTACAACATCAGCTTTTACTTCATCCCATTTCAAGTTAGCTGGATCCATTTCAGAAGTCAAACGGATTTTCTTACCGTTAACAACTAAATTGTTTCCCTCTACTGCGATTTCACCTTTAAATTGACCATGAACTGAATCATAACGCAACATATACGCTAAATAATCTGCATCCAAAAGGTCATTAATACCTACGATTTCAATGTGATCACTGAAGTTGTAAACAGCTGAACGGAATACCATACGACCGATACGACCGAATCCGTTAATACCTACTCTAATCATAATTTTATAATTTAATAAAGTGAATAATTACTCGTTTTTAATTACGCTGCAAAAGTACTCAATTTTTCTCAAATTAAACAATTTGTTCTATCAAAAATATCATTTTTCAAACAATTTGCGTGAATATACCGCAGAAATCAACAAATTTACTATAATTTGAAAGTTTAAGTATATAACACAATAAGAGTAAAAACTATGTTATAAAGCATATATCGTTGTGATTGATAGCACTTTGCAACAAAAAAATAAATACATCAAATTCTATATTGCAAAAAGCATGCATAGAAACAGTATAATAGTCTCTATGCATGCTTTTTTCAGAATATTTATTTTAATCCAAGAAGGTTATCCAACCGTGAGTATCTTCCTCCTCCCCATGTTGAATAGCGCGAAGCTTGTTATATAGTGCAGTACACTTCTCACCCGGTTTACCATCTTTAGAGAATTCATAGATATGATTATTGTCAATATCTACAATTTTAGAGACTGGACTAATTACCGCTGCAGTACCACAGGCACCTGCCTCATCAAATGTTGATAGCTCTTCTACAGCTATTGGACGACGTTCTACTGTCATACCTAAATCCTCTGCTAAGATAGATAAGCTCTTATTGGTAATAGAAGGTAAAATAGAAGACGATTTTGGAGTGATATAACTATTGCCTTTAATAGCAAAGAAATTTGCAGCACCACATTCGTCAATATATTTCTTTTCTTTAGGATCTAAATAAAATACAGCTGAATAGCCTAAATCGTGAGAATCGACTGTTGCAGTCATACCTGCAGCATAGTTACCACCCACTTTTAAAGAACCTGTTCCTAGAGGAGCTGCACGATCATATTTACGACTTAGCATAAATGGAGTAGCTTGGAAACCACCTTTGAAATATGGACCAACAGGTGTTACAAAGACTACAAATTCAAATTCTGTTGCTGGTTTTACACCTACTAAAGGAGTAGTACCAAATAATACCGGACGAATATATAAAGAGGCTCCTGAACCATAAGGTGGGATAAATTTCTCATTCAATTTCACTACCTTAAGAATTGCTTCTTGGAACTTGTCTAATGGTAGTTCTGGCATTTTTATGCCACGACAAGAATCTTGCAAACGCTTTCCATTCTCTTCGATACGGAAAATACGCACTTTACCATCTACACCACGAAAAGCTTTTAAACCTTCAAAGCACTCTTGTGCATAGTGTAATACAGCAGCAGAGATATGCAAGTTTATGGTGGGATCTTCCATAACACGTAATTCTCCCCACTCACCATTACTATATGTGCAACGCACATTAAATTCGGTTGGTACATAACCAAAACCTAAGCTTGACCAATCAATGTTCTCACTCATGACATTTACTTATTTATTATTGATATTTGTTTGTAATTGAACGCGTTTTAAATAAATCCGTGCCTCATTACCCATGTTAAATAACAAATCGATAATAGATAAATTTGGAATAAATCCATGACGAAGTTCGAAAACTTGGTAATAAGGTACTTTTAAATTGTTATGCAAATATATACCTTTTTCTTTAGGTTTTATTTCATTTCGCAAATCAAATGCATTATTTTTACACTGATCAATATAAACACCTGACAAACAACAATCTACAATATTATAATTAAGTAATTCTAACACCGTATTTTGTATTTCAATATTGAAATCCAACAAAAAACGATGTTCTTTTTGATAGATTTTCAGTAGCTCATCGCGATAATATTCAAAAAATGGTGACGAATTGTAAGCACTTTCAATTGCACGCCAATGTAAGGTGCGCCAATTCTGGTGATTAGAAATAATCACATCGCGAATAGCAGTTTTTCCTTGAGGTTTCTCCACAGGGATAGAGAGGGGCATAATACCATTGGGACCAACTATCTCACAACGATTGGCATACGTCTGTTTCTGATAGTAAGAGTCTACATCAATAACACAACTATTATTGATTAAATAGCTATAATACTCTATCGGTCCTAAATAAGTTAATGGAAGAATGTAACGGGACATAACATCTAAATTAAGCAAATAGATGACTAATATTCTCAGTAAATAACTTTACAGAAATAGCTAAAAGAATTATACCAAAGAATTTACGCATAATATAGATTCCACCTTGACCAAATATTTTCTCTATCTTATCGGTCGATTTTAATACAAAATAGACAAATAGCAGATTCAAAACCAGAGAAATTACTATGTTTATCATTGAGTATTGGGAACTTAATGATAATAATGCGGTAAATGAACCAGGTCCTGCCACTAAAGGGAAAGCCAATGGCACAATAGAGGAACTGCCCTTAGGTCCTTTGTTTTTGAATATCTCCACATCTAATATCATCTCCAAAGCCATGATAAAAAGAACGAAAGATCCAGCAACAGCAAATGATTGAATATCGACATTGAAAAGCTTCAATATTAAATCGCCTGCAAATAAGAAGAGCAATAAGATAGATAAAGCAATAGAAGTAGTGCGCAAAGGCATAATTACCTCGCCTTTACCTTTTATATTCAATATCAATGGCACTGAACCAAGAATATCAATAATTGCAAATAGTACGATAAATGTACTCGAAATCTCTAACCAACTTAAAACCATATCTGTAATAATTAATTTATAAAATCATCTTATAGTTATCTCATTCAAGACAGCTCTATTAATAGAACTACGTCTTTTATCACTCCACCACCCCCACTTATTAAAATAACGAAATAAATTAATGGTATGTATCCACAATAATCTAACATTTCTATAGGACCCTTGAGCATGATTATGAACAATACTTACCTTAGGGTAAAAAAGGGTCTTATAACGTTCATGAATTCTACGAGTCAAATCTAAATCTTCAGGATACATAAAGAAACGTTCATCAAATAGTCCAACTTCCTTAAGTACATCGCAGCGTAGCAACATAAAACAACCAGAAAGATATGGTATATTTAATATCTTATCATAACCAGATTCTCTTAACTCAAACTTATTATTCCGTTTCTCATTCCAACTTTCGGGCATGAAACGTCGTCCAATCAAATCCATCGGAGTAGGTAAGAGTTTACAGAGATATTGTATTTCACCATTAGGATAGTATACCTTTGGCATTATCTGCCCAACATCTACATGAGCCTCCATATATGCCAATAAATCATTCAGAATAGCTTCATCAAATTTTATATCACTATTCACCACTAAATGATAGGGAATAGATTCTGATAAACTCTCTTTCAAAGCTCTATTATGAGCTTTTCCATAACCTAAGTTTTCTGGAAAATGAAGATATACTACATTTAACTCTCTATAGGAGGATGTAGGTAACTTTGAGTTATCAACTATATATATATTATTAACCAATACATTGCTATGTAAGCAATGCACCAACTCTTCCACCTCATCTTTAGGGGTATTATAGAGTACAATAGAGATATTCAATAATGCTTTCATCTCTATGAAAGAGTATCTAAATAAACTTTAGTAATAATCTGTTGATCAAATAGATTCAATACCATTTCTCTACCCTTCTTTCCCATCTCTTGCTTCTCTTGTTCTGTCATAAGAAGCATCTTCTCCATACAATTAAGTAAGGATTCGGTATTATTTGGAGTGCATAAAAGTCCATTGACTCCATCTTTTACTATATCACGACATCCTATATGATCGGTGGTTATGATAGGTTTTTCCATAGAGGCAGACTCTAACAAGATTCCATTGAAGATGTAATTGAATATGGAAATATCGGACTAATAAAAGATATAAACACTTTCGATTTCAGAAGAGAATGTGCATTTTCTACTTATGCTGTACCACTTATTTTTGGAGAAATAAGAAGATTTTTGCGTGATGATGGCTAAATCAATGTTTCTCGTTATTTAAAAAAACTATCAGCTAGGCTCATGCGTGTGTGAGATGAAAGAATGCGTGGTGGCCTGGATGTTGGTATAGTG
>CAMTOX010000104.1 GCA_947074225.1 uncultured bacterium | reverse complement strand
GAATATAAACGTAGCGAAAAACTATTCGACAATAAAGTACTCTCTAAAGAGGAGTTTGAGAAGAGTAGTGTAACTTACCTCAGAGCCAAAGAAGAATTGCAAAATGCCATTGATAATTTGGAGATTATTAAAGATGGTATAGCCAAACGTTCCGGTAGTTTCAGCAATACACAGATACGTGCTACTATATCGGGTACTATATTAGATATTCCGGTTAAGGTGGGTAACTCGGTAATACAGTCGAACAATTTCAATGATGGTACCACCATTGCTACTATTGCCAACTTGAGCGATATGATATTCATTGGTAAGATAGATGAGACCGAGGTGGGACGTTTACATACTGAAATGCCTATAGTGTTGACCATAGGCGCTATGCAAGACCACAAGTTCAATGCTGTACTGGAATATATCTCGCCTAAAGGTGTTGAGGAGAGTGGTGCTGTAATGTTCGAGATCAAGGCGGCAGCACATATTCCCGACTCTGTAATGATACGTGCCGGTTATAGTGCCAATGCAGAGATTATACTTCAGAAAAGTACTAATGTACTTTCAGTACCCGAAAATTGCGTGGAAATAACCTTAGATTCCGCCTTTGTATATATGCTGGATAGTGCAAACGATAAGATGCAAAGTTTTACCCGAGTGCCTATTAAAATTGGGTTGAGTGATGGCATACAGATAGAGGTGAAAGAGGGAGTTGCTATGGAGAGTAAACTTAGAGGATTAGAGAAACAAGAGTAATCATACAGCAGAAGTAATTCTGTATAAATTGAAAAAGTATTATGAAACGTATTATTACCATCGTTTTAAGTGTGTTAAGGTATATTTTGGTCTCTGCTCAAGGAGGTTGGACTTTGGAACAATGTATAGAGTATGCCGTGGCGAATAATATTCAGATACAGCAAGCGCAGCTTCAGGTGGAGAATCAAGAGATTACATTGCAAACCAATAAGATGGCCTATCTACCCGATTTAAGTGCTGGAATAGGTCAGAACTTCTCTTTTGGTAGAGCCACCGGTCAGGATAATGTTATTCTGAACCAATCGCAAGCAAGCACGAGTTTAAATGTTGGAACGACCATACCACTCTTTACCGGTTTGAGAAATCTGAACCAAATTAGAGGCGGTAAGTTGGATCTAAAGGCTGCTATAAGCGATTTAGAGAAGGCTAAGGAAGATTTAGCACTTAATGTCACGGCCTATTATCTTCAGGTACTTTATACTAATGCATTGCATGGTATAGCTGTTGAACAGCTAAAGTTAAGCACCGAACAGGTGTTGCGTACACGAGTGCTTGTAGAGAGTGGGAAACTTTCAGAATCCGAACTGTATGAAACATTAGCACAGCAGGCATTAGACCAACAAACAGTGACCGAAACGAATAACAGTAAGATGTTGGCACGTTTAGACCTATGTCAGTTGCTTAATTTTACCAATTTAGAGTCTTTTCAGGTAGCAGAGCTAGATGCTACAGCAATGATGCCCTCTGAATATCATTTGAGCAGCACTCCTGAGAATGCATATAACTACTCATTAGCGCACCGTCCTGCCATAGCAGCCGCAGAGAGTAGGGTAGAGAGTAGTAAAAAGGATATACGTATAGCTCAATCGGCATTTTATCCACAGCTCTCTTTCAATGCCAGCTATGGTACCGGATATTACCACCTCTATAATTACAATAACCCTTCCTTTGGTCAACAGTTTAGAAATAATGGTAGTGAGGTCTTGGGTTTATCGCTTAGTATTCCATTGTTTGACCGCATGGTAACCATCAATTCTGTGAAACGAGCAAGATTGAGCACCATAAACAGAGAGTTAGAATTAGAGAGTAGCAAGCAGACATTGTATAAAGAGATACAGAGTGCTTACTATAATGCCATAGCAGCGAAAGATAAATATCTAGCTGCTCGCGAAACCTCTAAAGCCTCTCGCATAGCTTTTGAATTAGAAGATACTAAATACTCTAATGGACGTTCTACAGCTTTTGACTATAACAATGCAAAGACACGCCTAGAAAAAGCCGAAGCAGAGATGGCACAGGCACAGTTTGAATATATCTTTAGGTGCAAAATTTTCGATTTCTATAGTGGGACACCATTGAGTAGAAAGTAGGACTAATAATTTGGATTCTATTTTCACCCAATGATTTATACTACGATTTGTGTTGGAGATGTTCAACTATATATAGTTGAATAGTTGATTAGTTTTTAACAACATAAGAGGAGTGATACTTAGTATCACTCCTCTTATGTTGTTAAAAACTTTTTAAAACCTCTTATTTGTTCTTTACCGCACGTAATATATGTCTTTTTCCAGGAGGTCCAGGTATGCGCTCCACTTGATATCCGGCAGCTTGAAGTGCTCTCCTTACATCGCCTTTAGCACAATAGGTAGTGAGTATACCTCCAGATGCAGTAGCTTCAAATAATTTACTAAAGATAGCTTCGCTCCACATCTCGGGTTGTTTCTCCGGCGAGAAGGCATCGAAGTAGATAACATCAAATAGCTTATTAAAATTGTATTCTAATAGGGATGCTTCAACTTTTTCTAATGTAAAAGAGTCCACAATGGTTACAGGCTCTCCCCATTCGCAGTTATGCAGCTTTAAGAATGTTGCTTTATCGGAGTTACCATAATTTAGTTCACAGTATACCGAAGGTTCTACCGGATAGAGTTCAACAGAGGTGTATTCTATTTTTCTACCACTTTTCTGAGCTTCCTGCAACGTTAGCAGAGCATTTAATCCGGTGCCAAAACCAACCTCAAAAATGGCAATATCATGCTTTTGCTGATACCGTAGTGCTGCTTCAATAAAGATATGCTCCGACTCTTGTTGGGCACCATGTATGGAGTGATAGCACTCGTCAATGGTTTGGTTTCTGAGTGTGGCACTACCATCTTCGGTTATTTCTAGAGTTACTTTGGGTTTCTCAATTACTTTTGTCATATCATCTTTTTTGTAAAGATCGTTCTCTATGATACAATTAGTGCCCAACCAGATGATTGAGCACTAACCTTATTGTGTATTATTTTCCGTGACACTGTTTGTATTTCTTACCACTGCCACAAGGACAAGGTTCATTACGTCCAACAGTTTTCTCTACGTGAATAGGTTGAGTTACTTGTCTTTGACGTGTGTCTTGACTGGCTCCATCTTTCATTGCTCCTACTTCATCTTTCTGAGTGCGGTAACGGCTATAGTCCGAACGGCGCGATTGTTCTGCCTTACGTACTTGTTCCGGTTCACGTACTGGAATTTGTCCACGCATTAAGATAGAACTAATTTTACGGTTAGAGGTATCGACCATCTGTTTAAATAGGTTGAACGACTCTAATTTGTAGATCAATAATGGATCTTTTTGTTCATATGTAGCGTTTTGAACAGAGCGGCGTAAATCGTCAAGTTCGCGAAGATTCTCTTTCCAAGAGTCGTCAATGGTATGCAACATTATTGCTTTCTCAAATGCCTTCACCACCTCTTTTGATTCACTCTCAAAAGCAGCTTTTAAGTTTACAGGAATGTTGTACATACGTTTACCATCGGTAATAGGAATTAAGATGTTCTCGTACTGTTCTCCTTGTTCTTCGTAAACCTTAGCAATAACAGGATGTGCTACCTCTGTTAATTTATCCATTTTACGACGGAAGCTTTTGAAAGCTGCATCGGCCAATAGCTCAGTAAGTTTATCAGCTTTTGTTGAACGGAAGGTATCTTCGTCAAATGGTACATCGATAGCGAAAGTACGCATCACTTCGAGCTGTAGGTTTTCGTAGTCTAATATTTCTATCTGTTCGCCTATAATTGCTTCTGCAGTATCGTAAAGCGTGTTTACAATGTCAACACCAATACGTTCGCCCATTAATGCGTGGCGTCTACGATCGTACACTACGGTACGTTGTGAGTTCATAACGTCATCGTATTCTAGAAGACGTTTACGTATACCAAAGTTATTCTCTTCAACTTTCTTTTGTGCACGTTCAATAGATTTAGAGATCATAGAGTGTTCAATCATTTCACCCTCTTCAAATCCTAATTTATCCATGACACCCGAAATACGTTCAGAACCAAATAGACGCATCAAATCGTCTTCAAGCGAGACATAGAATACTGAAGATCCTGGGTCTCCTTGACGTCCTGCACGACCACGTAACTGACGGTCTACGCGACGGCTTTCATGACGTTCTGTACCAATAATAGCCAAACCACCTGCGGTTTTCACCTCTGGTGTTAGCTTAATGTCGGTACCACGACCTGCCATGTTAGTTGCAATAGTTACAGTTCCGGAACGACCTGCTTCGGCAACGATGTCTGCCTCACGTTGGTGCAATTTAGCATTTAAAACATTATGTTTAATCTTACGCATGTTAAGCATACGGCTTAACAGCTCAGAAATCTCTACAGAAGTTGTACCTACTAATACCGGACGACCTTGTTCTACTAATGATACAATCTCATCTATGACGGCAGTATATTTCTCACGTTTAGTTTTATAAACGCGGTCTTCCATGTCGTTACGCAATATTGGGCGGTTGGTAGGAATCACTACTACATCAAGTTTGTAGATATCCCATAACTCGCCAGCTTCAGTCTCTGCTGTACCTGTCATACCTGCCAATTTACGATACATGCGGAAGTAGTTCTGCAAAGTAATAGTAGCAAATGTTTGAGTAGCTGCTTCTACCTTTACATGCTCTTTTGCTTCAATAGCTTGGTGAAGACCATCGCTATAGCGACGTCCATCCATGATACGACCTGTTTGTTCATCAACAATCATTACTTTATTGTCAATCACCACATATTCATCGTCCTTTTGGAATAGAGTATATGCTTTCAAGAGTTGGTTTACTGTGTGTACACGTTCTGCTTTGATAGCATAGTTTTGAAGCAATTCATCTTTTTTAGTTTGTTTCTCTTCTGTTTGAAGGTTCTCACGATCCAATTCAGCTATCTGACCCCCTACATCTGGTAATACGAAGAATTCAGCATCTTCTGTAGAACCGGTCATAAGGTCAATACCTTTATCGGTAAGTTCAATAGAGTTGTTCTTTTCGTCGATAACAAAAAGCAATGGATCTGTTGCCACGTGCATGTTTTTGTTATTTTCTTGCATATAGAACTCTTCGGTCTTAATAAGTGTTTGACGCATGCCCTGTTCGCTTAAGAACTTAATTAAAGCTTTATTCTTTGGCATGGCTTTAAAAGAGCGAAATAGTGCTAGAGCACCCTCTTCGGCAATTTTCTTATCTGTCGATTCTAACTTTGTACGTGCTTCGGCAAGGTATTGTGTAGCAAGAGCGTTCTGCTGTTTCACAAGTATTTCAACACGTGGTCTGTACTCGTCGAACAGTTGATCTTCGCCTTTCGGTACAGGACCAGAGATAATTAATGGAGTACGTGCATCGTCAATCAATACCGAGTCAACCTCATCGACAATAGCGTAATTATGTTTACGTTGTACTAAATCCAGCGGATTGCTTGCCATATTGTCGCGCAAATAGTCGAAACCAAACTCATTGTTTGTACCGAAAGTAATATCGGCATTGTATGCCTTGCGACGTTCATCGGAATTAGGTTTATATTTGTCAATACAGTCCACACTTAATCCATGGAACATGTACAAAGGACCCATCCATTCCGAGTCACGTTTAGAGAGGTAGTCGTTCACTGTTACCACGTGTACGCCATTGCCAGAAAGTGCATTTAAGAATACCGGAAGTGTAGCCACCAAGGTTTTACCCTCACCGGTAGCCATCTCAGCAATTTTACCCTTGTGCAATACAGCACCACCAATGAGCTGTACATCGTAATGAATCATATCCCATTTTACCATGTTACCACCGGCTTCCCACTCAGTGAAGTAGATAGCTTTGTCGCCATCAATCTCTACAAAGTCAAAACGAGTTGCCAACTCACGGTCAAAATCTGTTGCAGAAACCTCTATCTCGTCGGCTTGAGTGAAGCGACGTGCGGTATCTTTAACAATGGCAAATACCTCAGGAAGTACTGCATTTAAAACATCTTCTTGTTTGGTATAAATATGCTTCTCTAGTTTATCTATCTCGTTATATAAAGATTCGCGCTTGTCAAAATCAACTTTTTCTATCTCTTCGCGCAATTCTGCAATACGGTTTCTATCGGCTGTTGCAACATCATTTAGTTGTTGTTTAATAGCTTCGGTGCGAGCACGTAGCTCGTCATTGCTCAACTTCTCTATCTCAGGATAAATCTTTGTAACCTGATCAACTATTGGAGTAATCTCCTTCAAGTCGCGTTGTGCCTTGTTACCAAATATCTTGGTCATAAATTCATTAAATCCCATAATATATCTCTTTACGGTATAAATATTAAATGTTTCTGCAGCAACCCTATAATTACAAAAATCATCTAAACATGACTTCAAAACATGTTCAGGTTGTTTTTATAGAAGGATACTAAAATTAGATGCAAAGATAACATTTTGTTATGACTATAGAGAGATAAGTTAAGAAAAACTTTATGATATCACTTATAAATTGTGCAAATAATAACGTCTCTAGATTTTCTATGTTCACATTGACATCTCTATCTCTTCCATTTCATTTCTCAAAACATATTGTGCACTTACTTTCATTATTACACCATTAAGCAATTCACTTTTAAACCTCTTTTTCCAATAAACATTTAATTTTCACTATTTACAAACCAATTTATACACTACCTTTGTACTCAGTTAGTTTGGCTTTCATAGCAATTCCTTTTTTTTTATTTAACTTGCTTCTTGACGCTGAAAACAACTAGTATTTATAAATTATTACTAGATCGGAAGAGCACACGTCTGAACTCCAGTCACATTCAGAAATCTCG